>JAOPYP010000090.1 GCA_025964635.1 Actinomycetes bacterium
GATCGGCGGCGGGTCCGGCGGGGGAACCACCGTGACGCTGCGCTGGCCCGGTGCCGGCACCACGCAGGCACCGCCGTGGCCCGATGAAGACACCCGCCAGGTACCGCCGTGGTCCGGCGAGGAAACCGGGCAGCCACCGCCGGGGCCTGGTGACACCACCACGGCCACGCCGCGGCGGCCAGACGGGGACACCGCGGGGACACGGCCGTGACCCAGATGACCAGTTCGCCTCCGCCACTGGCTGATCCCCGGCCGTCGGCGTTGCTCGCCGCCCGGTACGCCCGCGCGCTCGACATCGCGGCGGTGGTCGCGGTGGCCGGGTGGCACCTGGCCGGGGCGGGCCCGCTCCTGGCCGCGCACCTGGGCAGTTATACGTCAGACCAGTTCCAGATCGCGGCATGGTGCGCGATCGCACTGATCATCGCGGCGGGCTCGTTCCTGCTGCTGCGCGGCTCGCAGGGCCGCGGGACCAGCTGGGCCCTGGCGGCCGCGGCCCTGGTGATCAGCACGGCGGTCGCGGCCGGCTGCCCGCCCGCCCAGATGCTCGAAACCAACTGGGCCTGGGGCACGGCAGGCTGGGTCGGGGTCCTGGTGCTGCTCCGCCGGCCCCTGGCCGAGCTGGGCGTGTTCCTCTCGCTGGAAGCCCTGGCCACGTTCGCCGTGCTGGTCAGGGATGGCCTGCACCGGCCGTCCGTGGCCGCGTTCATCACGGTCCTGGCCGGGTCGGCCGGGATCCAGCTGGCCATCGCCGTGGCCGCCAGGGCGCTGAACGTCCCGGCCCGGCAGGCCGCGGACGCCGCCACCCGGGAAGCGGACGCCAGCGCCCGGCAGGCCGCCGCGGACCGGATCCGCGGCGCGCGCCGGGCCAGCTGGCTGGAACTGCGGGGGACCGCTGAGCCGTTGCTGCACGGCCTCGCGACCGGGACCGCCGACCCGGCGGATCCCTCGGTCCAGCGGGCCTGCGCGGTCGAGGCGGCGCGGCTGCGGCGGCTGCTCGCCGAAGGTGACGACGTCCCGGACCCGCTCGTCCACGAGCTGCACGCCTGCGCGGACATCGCACAGCGGCGCGGGGTGGCCGTGGACATCGAGACCGCGGCGGTGATCCCCGCGGTGCCGCCCGAGGGCCGCCGGGCCATCACGGACCTGGCGATAGCGGTCCTTGTCAACGCAATCTCCCGGGTGCGCGTCACAGTAACCGGGACGGCCGATGGCGTGATCGTCAGCCTGGTCTCCGACTCGCCAGCCGACCCGAAGCTGCCCAGCAGTCCGGCGGGGCTGCTGGTGGACAGTCAGCGGGACCAGCAGAGCCTGTGGGTGGAGGCGCGTTGGAACACCACGTGACAGTGGCGATCGTGGACGATCACCCGGTCGTGGTCGAGGGAGTCATCTCGTGGATCAGCGCGGATCCGCGGCAGCGGATCACCGTGGCCCAGGTCGTCGGTGATATCACCGGGCTGGCCGGGTCCCCCGCCGCCGACGTGCTCATCCTCGATCTCGAGCTCGGCGGGCGCATGATCGCGGGTGAGGTGGCCGGGCTCGCGGCCCGCGGGTACCGGATCGTGGCCTTCTCGGCGCACGTCGATCCGGCCCTCATCCTGGATGTCCTGGACGCGGGCGCGTACGCGTACGTGAGCAAGGACGAGGGGCGAGATCACCTCGTCGAGGCGGTGCTGGCGGCCGCGGCCGACCGGCCCTGCGTCACCCGTTCCCAGGCCAAGGCCATCCTCGCCGACCCCCGCCCGGGCCGGCCCGCCCTGTCCGGCAAGGAGCGGCAGGCCCTGCTGCTCTGGTTCCAGGGCATGTCCAAGGCCTCGGTGGCGCGCCGGATGTCCATCTCCGAGAACACCGTCCGGCAGTACATCGACCGGGCCCGGGTGAAGTACGCCACGCTCGGCCGGCCAGCCCACACCAAGGACGCGCTGCTGGCCCGGGCCATCGAGGACGGCCTCATCCGGCCGGGCGAGGTCGCGACGTACACCACCCTGGCCAGCCGTCCGCGCCCCGCCCTGTCCTGAGGCCGGGAGCACGGCCAGAGGCCGGAACCGGGCTCGCCGATCCGGCTCGCCGATGCTGACCTGGCCTATGCCGGGCAGGCTTATGCCCGGTTGGCCTATGCCGGGCTGGCCGACGGTGCGGCGGCCGACACGCTGGCCGGCGCCGGCGGCAGCGGGGGCATGGCGCCCGGGCTGGCCGGGGCCAGGAACTTGGCCACCTTGAGCCCTGAGCCGACCATCTGCTTCAGCATGAAGTCGTGGTTGAGGTCGAGGATGGCCCGGGTCTCGGCGGCGATCACCGCGTTCCGGTTCAGGCTCAGCTCGTTGTCCTGCTGCTGCTCCCCCGACAGCGACCAGTTGGTCGAACCCTTCACCGTGTACACGCCGTCCACGATCACGATCTTCAGATGAGAGATGGCGTTATGCACCGAGCTGGTGCCGATCGCGATGCTGTTACCGAAGGCATTGTTGTTCCATTTGGCCAGGATCGCCTTTTCGTGAACCCCCGCCGCCTGGCTCCGGTCCAGGCTCATCTGGACGTAGACCCGGGCGTCGGCCAGCTTGCCCTCGATGATCGTGTTCAGCTCGTCGTCGTCGTAACCGAACATGTTGACCACGATCGAGTGCTGCGCCGTGCCGAGCAGCGCGACCAGCAGCCCGTGCACGTTGTCGCGCGGGGCGAAGAACGTCCTCTCGTCGTCCGGATAACCATCCAGGAACCGGCCCTCGGCCTTAAACGTGCCCAGGCTCTCCCACACGAACGGCGCATCGGCCATTTCGACCCCCCAGTCAGTGCTTGCAGGGGGAAACGTATCCCGTCCCGGTGCCGCTGGCTATAGCCACCGGCCGGCCGGGCCGGCCCGGAATGGAAACCGGATGGCCCGGTACCGGCCGGCCCGACGCGCGGTCATCGGCGCGCGTAGTTGCTGGCCCCGTACCAGTCGACGGTGACGACCGGCTCATCCCCGACCACCCAGGCGTCATGCCCCTGGGGCAGCGCGGTGATGTCTCCCGGCCGGGCGTCGAACTCGACGCCGTCGGACATCACGATGTGCAGCGTGCCCTGCACGTGGTACTGGAAGTGGGGCGCCTCGCACAGCTCAGTGCCGGCGAGCGGCTTGACGTCCTGCGACCAGCGCCAGCCGGGCTGCAGGACGAGCCGGCCGACCTCCCCGCCGCCGATCCGGAGGAGTTGCATGGCCCCGTGGTCGAACGTGCGGGTCTCGTCGGGGGTCTCAAAGCTCTTCTGCTCTGCTTTCCCGGTCATGGCACTCACTTCTCCCTTGCCCGTAGGCTCGTGAACTTTCCTTCGGCCGAGCCTGCCCGACCCGGGTTGCAGCCACCTTGTAGCCCCTGACGTGGCGGTTGACCCCGGAGCAGGGTTGGATACGGGCATGAGATCGCTCGCGGTGCGGGTGCTCAACGACTTCGGCGTGGACGGGTTGGAGCCGCAGTCGCTGGGCAGCCGGAAGGCGCGCCTGGCCCTGCACCTGCTGGCCCTGGCCGGGGGGCAGGTGGTGACCTCGGCCGCGCTCGCCGACGCCCTGTGGGGCGGCACGCCGCCGGCGAAGCCCGACGATCAGCTCGCCGTGCTGGTCAGCCGCTTGCGGTCGGTGCTCGGCCGGGACCGGATCGAGCATCGTGACCACGGGTACCTGCTGCACTGCGACTGGCTGGACGCCGCCGAACTGGCCGGGCTTACCGAGGAGATAGACCGGCGGCGCCGCGCCGGTCACCTAATGGGCGCGGCCGCGGCGGCCCGCGTCGGGCTGTCCCTGATCCACGGCGACGGCCCGGCGCTACTGCCGGGCGAGTGGGCCCAGCTGAAACGCGCTGACCTGGAACGCCTGATCCGCCGCACCCGCCAGGTGGCGGCCACCGCGTTGCTGGACGCCGGTGACTGGATGGCGGCCGCGGACGCCGCCGCGACCGCGCTGGAACTGGACCCCTACGACGAGGCAGCGCTGCGGGTACTGCTGCGGGCCCAGGTGATGGGAGGCCGGGTGGCCGCGGCCCTGGCCGCCTACGCCAGCGCCCGGGAACGCCTCGCCGACGAGCTGGGCACCGACCCGTCACCGGAGACGGAGGCGCTGCAACTGGCCATCCTGCGCGGCGAGCTGGTCCCGCCCGGGGCCGCCCCGGCCCCGGCCGGCCTGGGCCTGGTCGGCCGGGGCCTGGTCGGCCGGGACGACGAACTGGGCTACCTGGACGCGGTGGCCATGCGGGCCCGCGGCGGCGGCGTCGAGGTGGTCGTCATCGACGGGGAAGCCGGGATCGGGAAGACCACCCTGCTGCGCACCTGGACCGCCCGGCGGGCCGCCGCGGGAGACACGGTGCTGATGGCCACCTGCGGGCAGCTCGACCGGGCCCTGCCGCTGGACGCTGTGCTCGCCGGGCTGGCCGGGCTGCTGCGCCGGCTCGGGCCCGAGGCGGCCGAGGATCTGCTGGGCGGCGACGAGCCGGTGCTCGGGCCCGTCCTGGCCCCGGACCCTGGCGCCCGGACGCGGCCGGTTCTGGCGGACAGCATGCTCGGCCCCGCGGTCCTGTACGCAGCCCTGGTCCGGGTGCTCGGGAGGCTCACCCGGCGGGGGCCGCTGGTGCTGGCGATCGACGACGCGCACCTGGCGGGCCCCGCGCTCCCGGACTGGCTGCAATTCGTGCGGCGCGGGGGTGTGCCGCTGGCCGTGGTGGCCGCGGTCCGGCCCGGCGCGGGCGAGCCGCTGCCCGCCACCGGCGTCATCCACCTCGGCGTGCTCGGGCGCGAGGCCGCCGCCGAGCTGGTCGGCCCGGCGCGGGTCGACCAGCTGTACGAGCGATCCAAGGGGCACCCGCTGTTCCTCACCGAGCTGGCGCAGCAGGCGGCGGGCGGGGAGCTGCCCGCGTCGCTCGTCGAGTCGGTGTCCGCGCGCTGTGACGAACTGGGCCGCGCCGGGGCGCTGCTGCGGACCGCGGCCGTGATCGGCCCCGAGCTGGACATCGACCTGCTGGCCGCGGTGCTGGGCCGCGGTGTCGTGGAACTGCTGGACGACGCCGAGCGGGCCGTCGCCGGGCAGTTCCTGGCCGAGGAGAGCGGGACCCTCCGGTTCCGGCACGAGCTGCTGCGCGAGGCCCTGGCGGCGAGTGCCACGGCCGGCCGGGCCGCACTGCTGCACCGGCAGGCCGGGCGGGTGCTGGCCCGGCGGCCGGACGCCGATCCGGTGATGGTGGCGCACCAGGCCCGCCTGGGCGGCGACCTGACGCTGGCCTCGCGCGCGCTGCGGGACGCGTCGGCGCGGGCCGGGGAACGCTTCGACCACGCCGCAGCCGAGGCGCTGCTGGATGACGCGCTGCTCCTGCACCCCGGGCAGGAGGGGTGGCTGGCGCGGGCCCGGGTCCGCACCCGCCGCGGCCGCTACGCCGAGGCGCTCGAGGACGTCCAGCGCGCCGGGACGGCGGGCCCGGCCGCGCTGGAGGTCGGCGCGTGGGCGTCGTACTTCGGCCGCCGGTTCGGGCAGGCAGCCCAGTTCGCCGAGGACGGCGCGCTGGCCGCGGCGGATCCGGTGACCCGGGCCCGGTGCCTGGCTGTCGGGGGCCGCACCCACCACGCCGCGGGTGACCTGGCCCGGGCCGAGCTGCTGCTCGGCGAGGCGTTCTCGCTCGCCGAGGGCGCGGACCGGGTGACAGCGGCGGCATGGCTGGGGGTGCTGCGCTCGCATCAGAGCCGCCCGGCCGAAGCCCTGTCGCTGCTGCGCCCGGCCGCCCGCGGGCACGTCGGGGCCGAGCACACCTCGGCCACGCTGCACGCGCTGCTGTTCACCGGGCACGCGCACGCGCTCGCGGGCCGCCCGGCGCTGGCCCTGGCGGCATTCGCACGCTACACCGAGGAGGTGGAGCGGCGGCAGGTGCCGCGTTTCGCGGGCCGCGCGGTGAACTTCGCGGGGTGGGTGCTGCGCAACCTGGGCGCGGCCGGGGAGGCTGCCGACCAGCACGCCGCGGCCCTGGAGATCGCGCAGCGCCAGGGCACGCCCGAGGTGACCATCGCCGCCCTTGAGGACCTGGCCGAGCAGTGCCTGGACGGCGGCGACCCGGATGGCGCGCAGGCCCGGCTGGCGGAGGCCGCCGCCCTGCTCCAGGGCGACCTGGTCTTCGGCTGGCGGCTGGACCTGAAGCACCGGCTGATCACGGGGCGCCTGGCCCTGCTGTGCGGTGAGCCCGGGCAGGCCGCGGCCGTGGCCGCCGAGCTGGAGTCACGCGCGACCGCGCTCGGCGTTCCCCGGTACGTCAGCGTCGCGCGCCTGCTCCGGCACCGGGCGGACCGCGCCCTGGGGCGGCCGGTGGACCTCGCCTCCGTCCAGGCCGACCTGGATCTGCTGGACGGCTCGGTGGCGGTAGAGGCGTGGCGGTGGACCGGCGAGGTGGCCGCCGAGTTCGCCAGCCCCGCGTGGCTGGACCGGGCCGTGGACCGGGCGGATCAGCTGGCCCGGAACGCGGAGGGATACGCGGACGGGCTGCGGCGGCACGTGGACGGGCGCCTGCCCGCCTGGCGGGCCCTGGCTGGCTGAGCCGTCGCGGCCCCGGCTCAGCGGGCGGTGAGGACCAGCATGGAGACGACCAGCGGGCCCGTACCGGCGGCGGCCTGCCCC
>JAOPYP010000147.1 GCA_025964635.1 Actinomycetes bacterium
CAGGGGCGGGGTCGAACCGCCGACCTTCCGCTTTTCAGGCGGACGCTCATACCAACTGAGCTACCTGACCGTGACCGACCGCCGTCCCGCCAACCATGACGAGCGGTCTGAGCCAAGCGGTCCTGACGGGACTTGAACCCGCGACCTCCACCTTGACAGGGTGGCGAGCTAACCAGCTGCTCTACAGGACCATCGGTGCCGGCCACTGGCCGACGGTGCCCCCAACGGGATTCGAACCCGTGCCGCCGCCTTGAAAGGGCGGTGTCCTAGGCCACTAGACGATGGGGGCCGGTGACGGCCGCCACCGGCGTGACCCTTGGCGCCCGCCGTCGGGGACTGCCCCAGCATAGGGGACAACTGGCGTGCGCGCCAAAGCGTTCGCCCCGGGACCCCGCCATCCGCCCCGCGGCTCCGCCACGTCCGTCCCGGGCCACCCGCCATCCGCCCCGCAGTTGCCCCACGTCCGTCCCGCGACCCCGCCATCACCCCGCAGCACCGGCATCCCCGGCTCCCCCGACCCCATCGAACCGGCCACCCAGACCTGTCCCCCAGGAATCCATATCTGTCCCCGCAAACTCTCCCGGCACCCTTGGCAGGCCTTCCCCGCTGGTCACGGCCTACACGGGCGGTACGCCAACGACATCTGCGACCAGCGGAACCAAGCGATCATGCCGGAACCCCTTGCGCATTTACCAAAAATTCGACACGGTAGGCAATCGACTCAAGACTCACAGTTACTACGGGCGGTCACCGTGCCGGGCAGCATATGCCCCGTATTCGGTGACACAGCGTTAAAGAAGGATTGCGATCCGCTCTGGCGACCCCCCGGGCGCTGGAGGCCAGGCGCAGACAACAGCAGAGAAAGAGCCGCACGTGCACAACGGAGAGCACCCCCCGCTTTCCCGGAGGCCAGCGCACACATCGGGACCGGGCCGGCACCGGCAGCCGGGCGACCATCCGGTCGCCTACCGCGATGTGTTCGCCGTCAGGGAGTTCCGCGCGCTGTGGTCCGCCCAGGCCCTGTCCTGCGCGGGCGATCAGTTCGCGCAGGTGGCCATCGCCTTCGTGGTGTACTCCCGGACCCATTCGGCGTTCCTGACCGC
The DNA here is from genome assembly GCA_025964635.1 of Actinomycetes bacterium. Lineage (GTDB taxonomy): Bacteria > Actinomycetota > Actinomycetes > Streptosporangiales > Streptosporangiaceae > RYN-230. The sequence continues at coordinate 1,104 of JAOPYP010000147.1, forward strand.
GGCGGCCTACGCCCTGACCTACCTGCCGCCGGTGATCGCCGGGCCGGTCCTGTCCGGACTGGCCGATCTGATCCCGCGGCAGCAGATGATGATCACCCTGGACCTGGTCCGCGCCGGGCTGGTCGCCCTGATGGCCCTGCCGGGGCTGCCCTTCGCTGGCCTGTGCGCGCTGTTCTTCGGCACCGTGCTGCTCAGCACGCCCTTCTCGGCGGCCCGCTCGGCCCTCCTGCCCGACGTCCTGACCGTCGACAAGTACCCGCTGGGCTCGGTGATCGGGAGCCACACTACCCAGCTGAGCCAGATCGCCGGTTTCCTGGCCGGCGGCGGGCTGATCGCGGCGCTCGGGCCGTACCGGGCGCTGGCCTTGGACTCACTCTCCTTCAGCCTGTCGGCCGGCATCCTGGCCTGCGCGGTGCGGTCCCGGCCCGTGTCGCCGCGCAGCCCCGCTCATCCCTCGCCGTGGGAGATCACCTGGGAGGGCGTGGCCTCCGTGTTCGGCAGCCCGGTGCTGCGCACGCTGGTGCTGTTCGGCTGGCTGGCCGGTTTTACCGTGGTCCCCGAGGCCCTGGCCGCCCCGTACGCGCACATACTCGGCGGCGGCGCGCCCGCCATCGGCCTGCTCATGGCGGCCATGCCCGCTGGGACGGTGATTGGCGGGTTCGTGATCGGCCGGCTGCTGCGCCCCTCGGACCGGATGCGGCCGATGGGCTGGCTGGCCATGCTGTCCTGCGCGCCGCTGATCTTCAGCCTGGCGCACCCGCCGCTGGGAGTGCTGGTCCTGCTCTGGGCCCTGGCCGGTGCAGGCGGCGCGTATCAGCTGGCGGCGGCTGCGGCGTTCGTGACCGCACTTCCGGCCGCCCGGCGGGTGCGCGCGTTCGCGGTAGCCCAGAGCGGCCTGCTGGCCGCGCAGGGCCTGGGCATCCTGACCGGCGGGGCGGTCGCGCAGCGGATCGGGGCACCGGGGGCGGTCGCCCTGGCCGGGCTGCTGGGCTTGCTGGCCGCCTCGGCCCTGGCCACCGACTGGACGCGCCGGTACGCGGAGCTGATCAGCATGCTGAGCGGCGGGCCGGTGACCGCCGCACTCGCCGGGACCGGTCCTGCCTCCCCCGCGCAGACCCCGGCATCGGTGCCCGCCGGGCCGCCCCGCCCGGCGCGAGCCGCGGAGCCCATGCCGCCGCCCCCCAAGCCACCGGTGCTCAACCTCCCGGTGGCCGAGCGGGGCACCGGCCTGTCCGCAGCGCCGCCCCTCCCCGCACCACCACCGCCGCCGCTCCCCGCACAGCCACTCGACGCGCCGCTCCGTGCACAGCCGCTCCATGCACAGCCGCTCGACGCGCCGCCGCTCCCCGCAGAGCCGCTCCCCGCGCCTCCATCAGCCGCAGGGCACCGTACCCCTGCTCAGTCCGGCCCGGCTGAGTCCGGCCCGGCTGGGGAAACCGGTCACACCCTGGGACCCAGCCCCGCCCCGGAACCCGACCGGGCCCCGGGGAAAGGCACCCACCGCGGGCCAGCCCGCCGCGCGCCCCGTGACCTGTCCGTGCGCGCCTGGCTAGCCGCCACCCGCCTTCTTGATCAGGTTCTCGGCGATCGACGTGCCCTCCCCTTCCTCTGGGATGAGAATCCACGCCGCCAGGTACACCAGCACGAAGACGCCGACGGTCACCAGGCTCAGGGCGACGAAAATCAGCCGGACCACGGTGGGGTCGATGCCGACGTACTCACCGATCCCGGAGCAGACGCCAGCCACGAGACGACCTTTCCGTGTCCGGATTAGCCTCTTGCTGCCATTGGGCTCGTTCATGCCCCGATCATTCCCGGTCCGGCTGGGTCCAGACAGCCGAACGCGGCCCGCATACGCTGGGCGCGGGAGTTAGTGACTGACCGGAAGGACCCGCCATGCCCGCGCACCCCGCCGGCCAGCCTGGCCACGACCTCGACCTGCTGCGCGTCGACCAGCAACTGAGCTCGGACGAGGCGCTGGTCCGCGACACCGTGCGGGCGTTCACGGCCGAGCGGGTGATGCCGCACATCGCGGACTGGTTCGAAGCCGGCACGCTGCCCCGCGAGCTCGCCCCGGAGCTCGGCAAGCTGGGCCTGCTCGGCATGCACCTGACCGGCTACGGCTGCGCCGGGATGGGCCCGGTTGCCTACGGGGTCGCCTGCCGCGAGCTGGAAGCGGCCGACTCCGGGCTGCGGAGCCTGGTCTCCGTCCAGGGCTCACTGGCCATGTTCCCGATCTGGAAATACGGCTCCCCGGAACAGAAGGACGAATGGCTGCCCCGGATGGCGGCGGGTGAGGCGATCGGCTGCTTCGGGCTGACCGAGCCTGATCACGGCAGCGATCCGTCCAGCATGGCCACCAGAGCCGTCCGCAACGGAAGTGACTGGCTGCTCTCGGGCTCGAAAATGTGGATCACCAACGGGTCAGTCGCCGATATCGCCGTGGTGTGGGCCCAGACGCAAGAAGGGATCCGGGGATTCCTGGTCCCCCGGGGCGCGCGCGGGTTCACCTCCCGCGCCATTCACAAGAAAATGTCGCTGCGGGCCTCGATCACGGCCGAATTGCACTTCGACGACGTGAAACTGCCCGCGGGGGCCATGCTGCCCGGCGTGGTCGGGCTGAAGGGGCCGCTGTCCTGCCTGACCGAGGCGCGGTTCGGCATCATCTGGGGGGTCACCGGGGCGGCCCGGGCCTGCCTGGACGCCGCGGTGGATTACGCCCGGACCCGGGAGCAGTTCGGCAAGCCGATCGGCGGCTTCCAGCTCACCCAGGGCAAGCTGGCCTGGATGCTGGCCGACCTGTCCCGGGCCCAGCTGATCGCGCTGCATCTGGGCCGGCTCAAGGAAGCCGGGGAGCTGACCCCCGAGCAGGTCAGCCTGGGCAAGATGAGCAACGTGCGGGCCGCCATCGAGATCGCCCGGCAGGCCCGCACCATCCTCGGCGCGAACGGGATCACGCTGGAGTACCCGGTGATCCGGCACGCCAACAACCTGGAGTCGGTCCTGACCTACGAGGGCACCGAGGAAATCCACGCGCTGACCCTGGGCCAGGTCCTCACCGGCATCCCGGCGTACCGGTAACCCCGCGTCCCGGTCACGACGGCTGGGGCTTCAGCGCCCGGGCCGCCGGGACCCAGCGGGAGGCCAGGCCGCGGGCCCAGTCCGCCGCCCCGGCGGCGTCGTCCGGTGGGGGGCGACCACGACCAGTTCGCCAACCCCCGCCGCGGCCAGCCCGGCGAGGTCAGCAGGCTGGCAGTCCGGGACCGCCACGGCCACGCTCAGCTCTCGCGGGTCCCGGTGCTGGCACTGGGCCGCCTCATGCAGGACGGCCACCCGTCCGGGCACGTCGGCCAGGGCTACGTTGAACCCGTACCACCCGTCGCCCACCGCGGCGGCCCGGCTGAGCGCGGTGTCACTGTTGCCGCCCAGCACGACCGGGATCCGGCGATCCCGCACCGGCTTCGGGTAGGTCCGGACTTTATCGAACGACACGAACTCCCCGCCGAACGACGCCACGTCGTCGGCCCACAGGGCCCGCATCGCGTGCACGTACTCCGCGGTGCGTCGGCCGCGCTGAGCGAACGGCACGCCGAGCGCGGCGAACTCCTCCGCCGACCAGCCGATCCCGATGCCCAGCGTGAACCGTCCCCCGCTGAGCAGATCGAGGGTGGCCGCCTGCTTCGCGATCAGCACCGGATGGTGCTCGGGCAAGAGCAGGATGCCGGTGGCCACGCCGATGGTCCGGGTGACAGCGGCCACGTAACTGAGAGCGAGCAGCGGATCGAGCCAGTCCGCGTCCGCGGGCACGGCGATCCGGCCGTCTCCGGAGTAGGGATATCTCGACTGTGGCTGGTCGACCATCACCACGTGCTCCCCGGCCCAGAGCGTGGCGAAGCCCCCGGCCTCCGCGGCCGCGGCCACCGCGGCGATGATCTCCGGCCGGGCGCCCGGCCCTATGCCGAGCGCATGCAAGCCCACGTTCATCCGTCTCCCCCGACTGTCTTATCCCCTGCTCACCCCGAAGCCCGTGCTTACCTCAGGGACAGTGCGGCCAGGGCGGCGTTGACGATGGAGCCGGGGTCCAGGTCGTGCGCCCGGTACAGGTCACGGACCGCCCCGGACTGGCCGAAACCGTCCACGCCCAGGCTGACCGCGGGCACGCCTAGGGCGGAGCCGAGCCAGCTCAGCGTGTGCGAGGCGGCGTCATGCACGGTGACGATCGGTACCCGGTCGCCGAACGCCCGCCCCCCGAATGCGGTGCCCCCGGATGCGCCCCCGAATGCGGTGCGCAGCGCGCCGGGGATGGACGGCACTGTGGCGGTGCGCACCCCCTGGCGCAGGGTCCGCTGCCAGGCCCGGTAGAGCCGGTCCGCCGAGGTCACGTCGACCACGTTCGCGGCGATGCCCTCCTCGCCCAGCTCGGCTGCGGCGGCCAGCACCTCGGGCAGCACCGCGCCGCTGCCCGCGAGGTGCACCATGGGGGTCCCGTCGGCGGGAGGGCCATCACCAGACCCCTGGGCGTCCACGAGCCGGTAGGCGCCGGCCAGGACCTGGCGGCGCAGCACCGCGTCGCCCAGCCGGTCCCGGGCGGCCTGGAACGGCTGCTGATCGAGGGTCCGGGTGGTGAGCCGGAAGTAGTACGAGCCGTCCTCCATCACCGGGGTGCCGCCCCGCGGCGGCCCGAGCGCGGCCGCGTTGGCCGTGGCGATGGCCTGCAGCGCCCCGCACATCAGCCACTCCAGCGCGGTCCCGTAGGCGGGCTCGATGAACGTGACGCCGGGCAGTTCGAGGCCGACCGAGGGGGTGATGGTGGACTGGTGCGCGCCGCCCTCCGGGGCCAGGGTCACCCCGGACGGGGTCCCGGCCACGACGAACCGGGCGCCGGAGTACACCGAGTAGATGAACGCGTCGAGGCCGCGCAGCACGAACGGGTCGTACACCGTGCCCACCGGCAGCAGCGGCTGGTCGGACAGGTCCCAGGCCAGGCCCAGCTGGCCGAGCAGCAGGAACAGGTTCATCTCGCTGATGCCCAGCTCGATGTGGTGGCCGTCAGGGCTCTCGGCCCACTTGAGCACGGCGTCCTCGCTCCACGACCGGCGCGCATCGGGGCTGAACACCTTGGTGCGGTTGATGAAGCCGGCCAGGTTGGTGGACGTGGCCACGTCGGGGGCCGCGGTGACCAGGTAAGGCGCCACGGCCTCGTCGCGGGACAGGTCGACCAGGATCCGGCCGAAAGCCTCCTGGGTGGAGAGGGGCCGGCTGGTGCGCAGGCCGGTGGAGTCGGGCACGGTCACGGCGGCCGGCCCGTGGTCGGCAGCCCCGTGCTCGGCAGCCCCGTGCTCGGCAGCAGAGCCCCTGGGCGGCCGGGCCAGGTGCTCGCGCCGGGCGGCCGCCCACTGGCCCACCGGGGTCATCGGGTCGAAGCGGTCCCATTCGGTGTCCAGGGTAAGTCCCAGCCGGGCCCGCATCTCGTCCACCTGGGTGGTGGTGAGCAGCGCCGAGTGGTTGCGGGGGTTGCCGGCGATCGGCAGCCCCCAGCCCTTCACCGTGTACGCGAACACCACGCTCGGCCGGTCCTTCTCCGCGTCGCACGCGGCGAACGCGTCGAGCAGGGAACGCAGGTCGTGCCCGGCCAGATCGGTGACCAGCGCGGCCAGGTCGTCGTGGCCCAGGCCGGCGCAGAACTCGCGCACGGCCTCCGGTGCGCCGTCCAGGAAGCGGTCCCGGACCTCGGCGGAGGCCAGGCCGAACAGCGACTGGTAGTGCTCGTTGGGCAGCGCGTCGATCCAGTCCCGCAGTGCGGCGCCGCCGGGCCGGGCGAAGGCCTGCTGGAGCGCCGCCCCGTACTTGGCCTCCACCACGTGCCACCCGGCCGCGGTGAACTGCTGCTCCCACTGGGCGATCCGCATCCCGGGCACCACCCGGTCCAGCGACTGCCGGTTCAGGTCCACGATCCACATGACGTTGCCGAGCCCGTCGGTGGCGGGGTCGGCGACCGCTTCCCAGATGTTGCCCTCGTCCAGTTCGGCGTCGCCGATCAGGGAGACGAACCGGCTGCGCGGCCGCGGGCCGAAGTGGGCGTCCACGTACCGCCGGGCCACGGCGGCGAACAGCGGCGCGGCCGCGCCCAGCCCGACCGACCCCGTGGAGAAGTCCGGGCGGTCCGGGTCCTTGGTCCGGCTCGGGTAGGCCTGCAGGCCGCCGAACGCGCGGAGCGACGGAAGGTAGCCGCGGTCCAGGTTGCCGAGCAGGTACTGGATGGCGTGGTACACCGGGGAAGCGTGCGGTTTCACGCTCACCTTGTCCGGGGCGTCCAGGTACGCGAAGTACAGCGCGGTCATCACGCTGACCAGGCTGGCGCTGGAGGCCTGGTGCCCGCCGACCTTGACGCCGTCCCCGGTGTCACGGTCGTGATTGGCCGCGTCCACGATCCGGGTGGCCAGCCACAGGACCCGTTGCTGGATCCCGGCCAGGACGTCCAGATCGACCTGCTCGGCACTGCTCACGGTCATGGCTCCACCCCGGGTGACGTGCTGGTCTGGCCAGCTTCGCATTCCGCTGGCCCACCGGCCAGTCCCGTCCTGAGACGATGGACCGCGTGATCGACTCACCGCAGGTAACTCACGACCCAGTCCGTTCCCGGTTCGAGTACCGCGCTGGCGGTTCCGTTGCGGAGCTTGTGTACCGGATGCACGGCGAACGGATGGTCCTGCTGCATACCGGCGTGCCCGGGGCGATGGAAGGCCACGGGGTCGGCGGCCAGCTGGTGCGGGCGGCGGTGGGGTACGCGGCCAGCCAGGGGCTGACCGTGGTGCCGGCCTGCCCGTTCGCGCGGGCCTGGCTGGACCGGCACCCGGACGTCGCGGCCCTGGTCCCGATCGATGCGCCGGCGTAGGGGGCCGTCATGACGGTGCCGCTCTACGTGCGCTACATCGCTTCCGCGGCCGGGCTGTTCCTGGTCATCATCGACTGCATCAGCCTGGTCGGGACGCTGATCGTGCCGCGCCCGGTCGGCGGGCGGCTGATGCTCTGGGTGGACCGGCTGGTGCATCTGGGGTTCCAGCTGCTGACCGCCCCGGTCAGGAACTACCACCGGCGGGACCGGATCCTGGCCGCCGAGGCGGCCACGCTGCTGGTCTGCCAGCTGCTGTGCTGGCTGTTCGTGGCCTACGTCGGGTTCGGGCTGCTGCTGTGGCCGTTCGTGTCCGGCGGGGTCACGCTGTCCTTCGACACCGCCGGCCCGGCCTTCTGGTTCATCGGGGACTCGTCGGTAAGCGGGGCGGGCGAGCGGGCGATCCAGTACGCGGCCGCGCTGATCGGGCTGGTCACCGTGACCCTGCAGATCGCCTACCTGCCCACCTTGTACTCGGCCTTCAACCGGCGGGAAACGGACGTCGCGCTGCTGAACGCGCGGGCCGGGGTGCCCTCGTGGGGCCCGGAGCTGCTGGCCCGCACGCATTACGCGCTGGGCTCGGGCACGTCCACCATCGACACCCTGCCCGACCTGTACGACCAGTGGGAGCGCTGGGCCGCCGACATCGCCGAGAGCCACACCACCTACCTGCCGCTGGTCCGGTTCCGCTCACCCAAGCCGCTGTCGTCCTGGGTCACCGCGCTGCTCGCGGTGCTCGACTCGGCGGCCATGTACCTGGCGCTGTCCCCGGAGTCGGCGCCCACGGTGGCCGCCCGGCTGTGCCTGCGGGGCGGATTCCAGTGCTTCAACGAGGTGGCCCGGGCCATGGGCCTGACGGTGCCGGACATGCCCGATCCCAGCCAGGGCATCAGCCTGACCTACCAGGAGTTCCTCGAGGGGATCGCCACGCTGGAAAAGGTGAACTTCCCGATCGAGCGCCAGCCCGCCGACGCATGGCCGGACTTCGTGGGCTGGCGGGTCAACTACGAGCCGGCCGCCTACCAGGTAGCCAAAGCCGTGGACGCGGTCCCGGCGCTGTGGTCCGGCCCGCGGCGCCATCCGCAGAAACCCATCCCGCCCATCCGCCCCCGCGCCTGACCGCTTCCGGGGCAGCCGCTGCTACGCGGATCACCCCTCCAGTCGGTACGCTTCCTCCGAGGTGCCGGCCTGGCCGGCTCGTCGGCGCGTTAGCTCAATGGTAGAGCAGCGGACTTTTAATCCGTCGGTTCTGGGTTCGAGCCCCAGGCGCGCCACCAGCGCAGGTCCAGGTCAATCGCCACATCACCGGGTGACGAGAACCTCATCCAGCCCCAGGACGCCGGTCACCCTCCGTACAGCCCAGCTGGGCGCCCGCACGGTGAGGGACCCGCCAGCGTCCACAGCCAGCCGCCGGGCGGCGAGCAGCACGCCGATCCCGGACGCGTCGATGAACGTGACCGCGGACATGTCGACTTCCAGGTGAGCCGGGCCGGGCCCGGTCACCAGGGCGTCCCGCATAGCCCGGCAGGTGGCGATGTCGATCTCACCAGAGATGGTGACGGTGATTACCGGGGGAATCAGGATGCCGGTCACAGGTGGCGCCTTTCGCACTTGTCCAGCGCGGCGGCGGCGAGGTCCTGACCCCCTCGACGGAAACACTACATCTAACGGGGAGTACGCGGTTGCTAACAGGACGCAAGGAGCACGGCAACCAAAAAAAGTCGAACGCTGACGACTGGTCATCATCGGGCGAATCGGGATGAACTGCTCGCCGCAGGCGCCCAGCAGCGAATTCTTGCATTACCGCCGGGCGGCGATGAACGGCTCAGGAGGTGCCGCCGGTCAGGCCGGGCCGGCTCCTTCCTTCATTTCCTTCAGCTCCTCCAGCACTTCCCCCGTCACCTGGGCCAGCTGCCTCGCCTGCTCGGCGGCCGCCTCGGCCTGCGCTTCCGCGGCCCGGTCCGCCTCTTTCAGGGCGGCGTTCCCGGCCTTGATCTCCTCGACCGTGGCCTTCGCCTCGTCGGTCTGCAGGCTCAGGCCGGCCGGTTCCGCCTGAGCGGAGGGGTCCGCGTGCTCGCTCGGTGTTGTCATGGCCGCACAGGTGTCCCGGGATCGGGCCTCTACTCGCGGTCAGCCGCCTCAATTCTGGCCGAATGCGCGGGCTCCAGCGCTGCGGCCGCGGTGACCGGCGGCCGGGTTTCCGGAGCGAACACCCCGACGGCGGCGGCCAGGGCGAGGACGCCGGCCGCCAGCCCGAAGGCGGCGCCATAGGAGGCCGTGTCCACCAGGTACCCCGCGGTGACCGGCCCGGCGACCGTGCCGGCGTCGCCGGCCATCTGGTACGACGCGACCACGGTGCCGCCCTGCCCAGCCTGGCCGCCCAGGATGTCGCCGATCATGGCCGCCGGGCCCACGTCGAGCAGTCCCGACCCGGGGCCGAGGATGGCCAGCGCGATCAGGTACCCCCACAGCCCCGGCAGGACCGCCAGCATGGCCAGGCCGGCCGCCGAGACCGAGCAGCCGGCCACGATGACCGGCCGCCGGCCCAGCCGGTCCGCCGCCCAGCCGGCGGGCAGGAGCGTCGCGGCGTTCAGCACGGCGACCACGAGAAACCCGATGCCGGTCCACACCGCCGACCGGTGCAGGGCGTCGCGGACGAACAGCGGCACGATGGCGCTGCGCACACCCACCGCGGCGAATCCGTCGGCCAGGTTCGCGGACGCCGCGGCGCGGTAGGCCCGGCTCCGCAGCGCCCGGGCGATCCCGGCGAACGGCGACGCCGCCCGCGGGCCGCCGCGGGCTCCCCGCTGCGGCCTGTCGCGCAGGACGGCCGCGGCGATGACCGCCGGAACGATGAGCAGGCCGCCGTACAGGAAAAACGGTGCCCGCAGCGACCAGGCGGCGAGGAGCCCGCCAATCGCCGGGCCGCTGATGCCGCCCACCAGGAACCCGCCCGAAAACAGGCCGCTGGCCCGGCCCCGCTGCCCGGGGGGCACGCTGACGAGCAGCAGGGTCTGGGCGCTGACACTGAACATCGCCGAGCCCAGGCCGCCGATCCCGCGCAACACGATGAGCTGCACAAACGATCCGGAGATCCCGGCCAGGATGCTGCTCACCGCCACGATGGCGATGCCGGCCGCCATCACCCGGTGCTCGCCGAACCGGTCCACCAGACGGCCGGCGGGCAGGGCCCCGAGCACCCGCAGCAGGGCAAACACACTGACCACACTGGCGGCGGAGGCGGTGCTGACCCCGAAGTGCCGGGCGAACGCCGGGATGTCCGGGGCGACGATCCCGAACCCGAGCGCGACCGTGAACGAGATCGCGGTGAGGATGGCCACCTCGGCCGGCATGTCGCGGAACGGTCCGCGATGAGGGCGAGGCACCACGGCATTCTCGCAGGTGGTCCCGACAGTCCCCGATGGGCGGACATGCGCCGGATTCGGGAAGGCTGGCGGGAGCCGTTCCATGCTCGATCCGCGGCCCCGCAGCCGGTGTACTACGGGCATGGCTACCCTCCATATCACTACCTGCGAGAACGGGGCCCTCGCCGCCCCCACGGACACGCCCGTGTTCCACGCGGTCGAGCAGAAGCTGCACGCCGGATGGCTGTTCGACCCGCGGCTCCCGGTGCCGGGGCCGGGCCCGGCGGCCCGCCGGGCTGCCCCCCGCCGCCGCCACGCCAAAGCCAGCCGCCCGGCGCAGACTGGGTCGTAGGACTGCCGGCTCCTGCGCTCACCGCCTGCGAGCCCTAACGGTCTTACCGCCCGGCCCGGGGTGCCCCGCGCACTCGCCGTGGGCTGGCCCAACCCGGGCGCCTATCCCTAGGATTCCGCCTGTGGCCGTTATCCCGGGGGGCCCGGACTGGGCGAGCATCATGACGGCGTTCGGCACCGTGGGCGCCGTGGTCGCCGCGCTGGGCATCGCGGTCTGGTCGGAGCGGCGGACGGACACGCGGCTCACGGCCGAGCGCGCGCACAGCGACCAGCAGCTCCGGGAGGAACGCGACCGGGCCGACGCCCGGGTGCAGGCCGAGCGGGACACCGCCCGCGCCCGGGAGCAGCTCGCCGAGGCTTACGCCGTGCAGGTCAGCGTGGCGGCCATCCGCCGTGAGGTGTCCAGGCTGGACAATTCGTGGGTCGACGCGGGCGACTGGCAGGAGGCACCCGCGGCCGTGCTCGTCAACGGCGGCCAGTACACGATCACCGGGATCGACACCCGGTTCTGCTACCCGGAGTCCGGTCAGGTGGCCGGGCACCGCACGGCGCAACGGGTCTCGTCCATGGCGAGGCTGCCGGCTCCGCTGGCCGGCGATCTGTCCCCGCTGACCACCGACCTGGACGCCAGCGTGCTCACGCCCGCGGACGTGGGGGTGCGGTTCTACGGTGAGTTCGCGGAGCCCGGGGCGCGGCCGCGGGTCTATCCCGTGGCCCGCTGGACCGACCAGTGGGGCACTCGCTGGGAGCACCGGCGCGGCCAGGTGCGCCCGGTCCAGGACGGGGAGCCCTGGCGGCCGTGAGGGGCCGGGTCACCCTCCGGTCAGCTGAGCTCTCTGAGCCCGTCAAGCACGCGTCCGAGGACCTCGGGGGGCGGCGGGAAGTCGGCCTCGCCGCACAGCTCCGGTCCGTCCATGCGGATGTACTCCACGAAGGCCGGGCGGCTGGGTTGCTCAGCCCACCCGGTACTGCTGGCCCCGGGCGTGCGCCGCGGCAGCGTCTCCCGCTGGCCGGCCGCACGGTTCTGCGCCCACGGCGCCCGATGACTCATGGTGTCCTCCGGTACGGCAGGCTCCTCGGCTCGGCTTAGCGACCAGGCCGCGTGGTCTGGGTCACACGGCTACCCGGAGCGATGCGGGTCAAACGGTACCGGGTCCGGTGCTCCGGCGGGCGAGCCGCGCCCCGGCGTGTCGCTCTCCGTGAAAGCGCGGGGCCGGTCCCGGTGAGTCCGGTCGGCCAGGAACGTCCTAACCATGGAGTCCAGGCACGAGAGGAGCAGGCATGGTCATGTTCGGGAACACCAGGGCCTTCAGCGGATTCGCCGTGGGCGACCTGCCGGCGGCGCAGAAGTTCTACGGCGAGGTACTCGGCATCAGCACCTCAGAGCGGAACGGCCTGATGACGCTGCACCTGGCAGGGGGCCGGGACACGCTCGTCTATCCCAAGCCGGGCCACGTCCCGGCGGAGTACACGATCCTCAACTTCCCGGTCGACGACATCGACGCGGCCGTGGGCGAGCTCACCGCGCGGGGCGTGACGTTCGAGCGTTACGACGGGGCGGCGCAGGACGCGAAGGGGATCAGCCGGGGCTACGGGCCCGACATCGCCTGGTTCCGGGATCCGGCCGGGAACATCCTGGCCGTGCTCAAGGAGAGCGCCGCCGGCTAACTGTCCTAGGGTCGCGGGCCATCCTAGGGTGGCGGTCATGGAATTCCAGGACGTGATCAGGCAACGGCGGATGGTGCGCCACTACGACACAGACCGCCCGGTCCCCCCGGACGTGCTGGACCGGATCCTGCACAACGGCCTGCGCGCACCCTCCGCCGGGTTCTCCCAGGGCTGGGCCTTCCTGGTCCTCGACGATCCGGCCGGCGTGGCCCGGTTCCGGGCCGCGGTCCGGCCCGCGGACGATCCGGACGGATGGTTCGCGGCGCGGGTCGAGGCTCCGCTGGTGATCGTGCCGCACTCGAACAAGGACGCCTACCTGGACCGCTACGCCCAGCCGGACAAGGGGTACACGGACCGGAGCGACGCCTGGTGGCCGGCCCCCTACTGGGATATCGACACCGGGTTCGCCGCCCTGCAGATGATGCTGACCGTGGTCGATGCCGGGCTCGGCGCGTGCTTCTTCGGGCTCCCGGCCGGCCGGATCGGCGCCTTCCGCGCGGAGTTCGGCGTGCCGCCGGAGTTCAGCCCCATCGGGGCCATCTCCATCGGCTACAGCGACGAGCCGCCGCGCGACCTGCGGGACCGGCGCCGTCCCGCGGCGGAGGTCCTGCACCGGGGCCAGTGGGGCCAGCCGCTCACTCCCGGCTGAGCCGGCCGCCCGCGCCCGCCCGCTGGCCAGCTAGGCGTGGGCGCTGAACAACTGCTCCCCCGCCGCTCCGGGCAGCCAGCTCAGGGCCTTCTCGAAGTGCACCGTGGTCCCGGAGCGGCCGTCGCCGGTCAGCTGCAGGTTGTCGGTCAGCGCATCGATGATCTTCAGGCCGCGGCCGTGCTCGGCGGTCGCCGGGGCCGGCTCAGCCGAGGGCGCCCCCGGCGCCGGGCCCGCGGGCACCGCCGCCTCGCCGCGGTCCACCGTGCTGACCACCTCGATGACGCACCGGCCGTCCCTGGCCGTGGCCAGGACCTCGTAGTCCACCCCGGGCCCGGCGTGCTGGACGACGTTGGCGCACGCCTCGCCCAGGGCCAGGGCGATGTCGGTCCGGGTGTCGGGAGTCACGCCGAGGGTCTCCAGGCAGCCATCGAGAACCTGGCGGCTGACCGGCACGCTCGCGGCGTCGCGGGGCAGGAACAGCGCCATTGTGATCTCCACGTCATCCACCTCCGGGGGCAGGGGCACCAGCCATCGGCATGCTCCCTGCGCACTTCCCCGCCTAGGCGATCTCTAACTCACCAGCCTCAAGGCCGGGGGCAGGCACCCTGACCAGCAGCGCGCCCGGGCGCAGCGTGACCGTGAGCGACCGGCCCGGGCTGATGACCTCCCCGTCGACCTCCCGCGGAAGTTCGGTGTCGGCCTCGATCTCGATCCGGCGGCCCCGGAACCGTTCCAGGTTCGGGTCGTCGTGGCGGCTGCCAGTGATCACGCGCCGGGCGACCAGGCCCCAGCCGGCCGGGCCCGCGGGAGCGAGGATCCCGACGTCGAGCAGGCCGTCGTCGAGCCGGGCGTCCGGCAGCAGCGCGAAGCCGCCCGGCAGCAGCCCCACGTTGCCCACCACCACGGACCGGGCCCGCCGGGTCAGCGGCGGGCCGCCGTCCAGGCGCACGGTGAACGCGCGGCGGCGCCCGGCCAGCCGGATCGTCCCGCCCGCCGCGTAGGCCAGCCAGCCGAGGTGGCGTTTGAGGAGGTCGGGGGTACCGCTGACGACGGCGGCGTCGAGCCCGATCCCGGCCATGGCGGCGAACAGCATCCCGCCGGCCTCCGCCAGGTCGATCTGGCGGTCCCGGCCACCGAAGCCGGCCGCGAGGGCCGCGTCCAGCCGGGCCGGTATCCCCAGCGCCCGGGCGGCCAGGTTGGCCGTGCCGCGCGGCACGATGGCCAGCGGCACGCCGGAGCCGGCCAGGGCGTGTGCGCAGGCCCGGACGGTGCCGTCACCGCCCGCCGCGACGACCAGTCCGGCTCCGGCCGCGAGCGCGTCCTGGGCCAGCCCCAGGCCGTGGTCGCTGGAACTGGTCTCGGCGAAGGCGGGCTCCCAGCCCGCCGCGCCCGCCGCGAGGCAGCACTGACGCCGGAACCGGGGCAGATCCCGGACCCGGGTGCGGTTGATGATGATCGCTGCGGCGGGCATGGGGCTGGATCAGGCTAAGCCATGCCGTTCGCCGCCCGGGCCTC
>JAOPYP010000188.1 GCA_025964635.1 Actinomycetes bacterium
CTTCCGATCTGAACCAATGCAACAGGGCAATCGTCTGCTCGACGACGAACTCCATGAAGACGACCGAACCGCCGCCTTCCAGGTCGGCCGCCAGGTCGATTCGCGGCAGCCACCGATTGCCAGCGCACTCGCGGCACAGGTCCACGAATGCCCAGTAGGCCGGGTCAAACGGGCATACCCGTGCGGTGACGTGTCCCTCTGGGGACCGCAGCGCCACCGCCCAGTCGCCCACCCCGCATGGCACCCAGCCCGCTCGGGTCAGCTCGGCCAGAACCTGGCGATAAGACAGCGACGCCCAGGGCAGGTCAGGAATGCCCAGATGGCCAGCACTCGGCTCAGGCACGGCAGCATCGTAACTGCGTGTCACCAGACGACGGACCGGATTATTCGGCCGCGCAGGCTCTAGTCGGCAGCGCCCCCGGATTGGATCGCAAGAACCTGGCTGGCCAGCTGAGGCACGTCGATGACCGCCACGTCCCACAAGATGTCGAGATCGACCTCGAAGTAGCCGTGCACGACGCGGTTGCGAGTGGCGATGATCTGGCGCCAGGGCACCCCAGGGTGCTGGGCGATGAACCCATCGGACAGCCCGGCGGCGGCCTCCCCGATCACCTGGATCAGGTGCACCAACACGATCTGCGTGTCCTCGTCGCCGTCGAACGCCGTCCGGCCTTTAGCGACCCGGACGGCGATCTTCTCGGCGGCTTCGAGGATGTCGGCCAGCCGCTCGTCGTCACGCCTCACAGGGCGACGGCCTCCCGCAGCACACGGTCGCGGATCCGGAGCTTCAACCCGCCCGGCGTCGCTACCTGGGTCATCACGCCGAGTTCGTCTTCGACTCCCAGGGCGAACCCGGCCATGTCGAAGTAGCCGTGGCCGCGCTCGACATCGACCAGCAGGTCCAGGTCACTGTCGGGGGTTGCCTCGCCGCGGGCCACCGAGCCGAAGACCCGGATGTTGCGCACGCCGAACCGCACGCCGAGCTGCGTGATCGCGTCGCGGTGTGCGCATACCTCGTCCAGCGTGACGGCACGCCGCGGAGCCTCAACCCTCACGTGCCTACCTCCAGTCACCTCACAGGATAGAGGCTGAGCCCGGGCCCCCTATGTGATCGACGGCGAACCCCGGGCTGGACCAGGCAGCTGACCGCGCAACGCTTCCGGCTTGCAGCCGACGGACTCAGAGCCAATGAGTGCCGGGCTTGTTCAATTCCTGCCGCAAAACACCGGCGTGTCTTGATGGCAAACTGATGGCAAATGATCTTGAGGCCGGTCCCGTCCCCGGGAACCGGCCTCTGACCTGCGCAAACTGGTGGGCGATACTGGGATTGAACCAGTGACCTCTTCGGTGTCAACGAAGCGCTCTCCCACTGAGCTAACCGCCCTCGAGGCGGAGGCGGGAATCGAACCCGCGTACAGGGCTTTGCAGGCCCTTGCCTAAGCCACTCGGCCACTCCGCCAGTGCCAACGTTCCCTGCTGGGGAAGCATGGCTTTGGACATCCGAAGTACCGTGCGGGCCAGGGCCTGCGGGACGGAATCCGGCGCCTCCGAGCGGACGACGGGATTCGAACCCGCGACCCTCACCTTGGCAAGGTGATGCTCTACCAACTGAGCCACGTCCGCATGCTCGCGACCGCGAGCCTGGTGCGCTCCGCTCGTCGCGGCGCGCGTTCAGAACTGTAGCCGATCCTGGCCCTCGAGCAAACTCGGGGCGGCGGCGCGCCGCCCCGAGCAGCGGGATCCTGGCGCTTCCCGGCCTGCCGTTCCCGCCACCGCGCACGGCGGCCGGGTCCTCAGGACCCTGAGCCCCTCCCGCACCTCAGATGCGGGTGGAGAGACCGGGGCCTGCCAGCCCCGTCCCAGGGGCGCCCGAAGATGTCCCGGGAAGTCCGGATTCCCCGCTAGCTGCAGTCCGTCACAACTACAGTCCCCCCGTGGACGAACGAGCGATACCCCGGCGTGCGTTGAACCGGCTCGCTTTCCAATGGCAGCGCGCGCGGACGCACATCTGCCTGCGGCGGTGGTTCAGCCGCTACGGCGAGCGCTCCGCCATCTACGGGACCGTCCGGGTCCGGGTGGAGGGCACGGCCACTGTAGGCGATCACCTGGTCATCGAGGGCTACGACGCGAAGGTCAGCATCAAGGTGGCGCCCGGCGCCACGCTGGCCATCGCCGATGACGTCTACCTGAACGGGGGGGTGAGCATCGAGGTCTTCCACGAGGTCCGGATCGGCAGCAATGTCCTCATGGCCCCGTACTCGTCCATCATCGATGACGCCGCTCACGAGGCGGAACCGGGCGCGCCCCGCTTCAAGGGCCCGGTCACCGTCGGCAATAACGTGTGGCTGGGCCGCAACGTTGCCGTCCTGCCCGGCGTGACCATCGGCGACGGCTCCGTCATCGGGGCCAATTCAGTGGTGTCCCGCGACATCCCCCCGGCCTGCTTCGCCGCCGGCGCCCCGGCCCGCGTCATCCGCAAGCTGGAACTGGCCGACGGCTGGGTGCGCCGGTAAAGCCCCCGGATGGCAGGCTGTCAGCCATGCGAACTGTGATCGTCACCGGCGACGGCCTCACCGTCCAGGATGTCATCGACGTGGCCCGCGGTGAGGCCCGCGCCGAACTCGGCCCGGACGTGCCCGCCGTCATGGAACCCAGCCGGGCGGTCGTGGCCGCCGCGACCGCCGGGGACACCCCGGTCTACGGGGTGAACACCGGCTTCGGCGCGCTGGCCGACACGCCGGTCGG
>JAOPYP010000202.1 GCA_025964635.1 Actinomycetes bacterium
TTGGCCAGGACGTCCTTGCGCAGTGCCCGGATGTTCTCCCGGGCGATGATCTTGGCCCCGATCGCGGCCTGGATCGGCACCTCGAACTGCTGGCGCGGGATCAGCTCGCGCAGCCGGGAGGTCATGGCCAGGCCATATTCCCGGGACTTGTCCTCGTGCACGATCTGGCTGAACGCGTCGACCGGCTGCCCCTGGAGCAGGATGTCCACCTTGACCAGGTCGGCTTCCTGCTCGCCATCCGGCTCGTAGTCCAGCGACGCGTAGCCGCGGGTCCGCGACTTCAGCTGGTCGAAGAAGTCGAAGATGATCTCCGCGAGCGGCATCGTGTACCGGATCTCCACCCGGTCGGCGGACAGGTACTCCATCCCCAGCAGCGCACCCCGCCGGCCCTGGCACAGCTCCATGATCGTGCCGATGTACTCGGCCGGGGCCAGCACCGTCGCCCGGACCACGGGCTCGAAGACCTTCGCGATCTTGCCCCCGGAGGGATGCCCGGAGGGGGCGGCCGACCCGGGGGTCCCGCTGGGGAAGTCGCTGGGGTTGGTGACCTGGATCTCGGCCCCGGATTCCAGGGCCACCCGGTAGACCACGTTGGGCGCGGTGGAGATCAGGGAGAGACCGAACTCCCGCTCCAGCCGCTCCCGGACGATCTCCATGTGCAGCAGCCCGAGGAACCCGCACCGGAAGCCGAAGCCGAGCGCGGTGGACGTTTCCGGCTCGTAGACCAGCGCCGCGTCGTTCAGCCGCAGCTTGTCGAGGGCGTCGCGCAGGTCCGGGTAGTCGTCGCCGTCCATCGGGTACAGGCCGGAGAACACCATCGGCCGGGGGTGGTCGTATCCGGGCAGCGCCTCAGCCGCGGGGCGCGCGGCGCTGGTCACGGTGTCGCCAACCCGGGCCTGCCGGACGTCCTTGACCCCGGTGATGAGGTAGCCCACCTCGCCCGCGCCCAGGCTCTCCGACGGCACCGGCTCGGGAGAGATCACGCCCACCTCGAGCGTGTCATGCGCCGAGCCGGTCGACATCATGAGGCTCTTCTCGCGCCGGGTCAGGCGGCCGTCCATCACCCGCACGTAGGTGACCACGCCCCGGTAGGAGTCGTAGACCGAATCGAAGATGAGGGCCCGGGCCGGGCCGTCCGGCTGGCCGGACGGCGGCGGGACCTGCTGCACCACGGCGTTGAGCAGTTGCGGCACTCCCTCCCCGGTCTTGGCCGAGACGCGGAGCACGTCGCTGGGGGCGCAGCCGATGATGCTGGCCAGTTCCTCCGCGTACAGGTCGGGCTGGGCCGCGGGGAGGTCGATCTTGTTCAGCACCGGGATCAGGTGCAGGTCAGCCTCGAGGGCCAGGTACAGGTTCGCGAGGGTCTGGGCCTCGATGCCCTGGGCCGCGTCGACCAGCAGGATGGCGCCCTCGCACGCCGCGAGCGACCGGGACACCTCGTACGTGAAGTCCACGTGGCCCGGCGTGTCGATGAGGTTGAGCACGTAGGGGCGGCCGTCGGTGCCGGTCCACGGCAGCCGGACCGCCTGGCTCTTGATGGTGATGCCCCGCTCGCGCTCGATGTCCATCCGGTCCAGGTACTGGGCCCGCATCTGGCGGTCATTCACCACCCCGGTGAGCTGCAGCATGCGGTCCGCGAGCGTGGACTTGCCGTGGTCGATGTGCGCGATGATGCAGAAGTTCCTGATGATGCCCATGTCGGTATGACCGGGGCTGGTCGCGGGCTGCGCGCCATCCGGAAGGACCTGCTCGGGCACTGCTGGCACAGAAATCCGCCTGGTTCATGTTCGGGGTCGGTAACCTTCATGGTCGCATGCGGGCGCTGATGCCCTGGCCCCGGCTCCACCCGGCGCCGCACCAGTTTTGAGCCGCGCTGCCCGATAGGCTATCCTGCGTCGTCGGGGCGTAACCGCTGCCGCCGCTGCACCTAGCGCCGCATTATGATGCCGCCGCGCGGCGCTGCCGGGCGCGACCTACGCCCGGCACCAGACCCAGTATCCCGAGTGAGGCTTCCGCGTGGCGAACATCAAGTCCCAGATCAAGCGCAACAAGCAGAACGAGAAGCACCGCCAGCGCAACAAGGCGGTCAAGTCCTCCCTGAAGACCTCGGTGCGCAAGTTCCGCGAGGCGGCCGACGCGGGCGACGTGGAGACGGCCACCGTCCTCATGCGGGACGCCTGCCGCCACCTGGACAAGGCGGCCAGCAAGGGCGTGATCCACAAGAACCAGGCCGCCAACCGCAAGTCGGCCATCGCCCATCGCTGCGCCGAGCTGCAGACCGCGGCCTGAGTCCACCCGCACCCAGCGTCGCCGGGCGCGGCCTATCGGGCCCGGCAGGCCACGATGTCGCGGATGGCCACTTCGAGGGCGTAGCCCGCGCTCGTTCCTTCGCCTTTGACCTGGGCGTCGGCCCGCGCCACCACGGCCAGGGCGCGGCCCACTCCCTCGGGGGTCCAGCCCCGCAGCTGCTGCCGGACCCGGTCCACCTTCCACGGGGGCATGCCGGCCTCGGCGGCCACGGCCGCGTCCGACTGGCCCTTCGGGGCACTGCCCACCCGGCCCAGCAGGCGCACTCCCTGGGCCAGGCCGCTGGTGATGAGCACGGGTGACACCCCGACCGCCAGCGCCCAGCGCAGCAGCTCCAGCGCCTCCCCGAGGCGTCCCTCGACGGCCCGGTCGGCCACGGTGAACCCGCTCGCCTCGGCCCGGCCCCGGTAGTACCGCGCCACCACGGCCTGGTCGACAACCCCGGTGGTGTCCGCGGCCAGCTGCGCGCACGCGGCAGCGAGCTCACGCAGGTCGTTGCCCAGGGCGTCGAGCAGGGCCCGCACGCCGCTTTCCTCGATCGTCCGTCCCGCGCGGCGGAACTCGCCGCGGATGAACTGCATCCGCTCCCCCATCCGGGTGACCTTCGGGCACTCGATCATCCGGGCGCCCCGCTGGCCCAGCGCGGCGAGCAGGGCCTTCCCCTTGGCCCCGCCGGCGTGGGTGAGCACCAGGACGGTCTCCGGCGGCGGATCGCCCGCGAGGCTGGCGATCTCGTCGGCGATGTTCTTAGCCGCGTCGGCGGTGCCGTGCAGCACGATGACGCAACCGCCGCCGAACAGGGACGGCGCGGTCAGCGAGGCCAGCTCACCGGGCCGCAGCCCGGCGGCCTGCACGTGGCGGACGTCGTCGGCCGGCCCCGCGGCCTGGACCAGGCGCGCTACCGCCCGCTCGACCAGGAGGTCCTCTTCTCCGACGACCACGCTGACGCCGGCGATGTCCGCGGGTGAGACAGGAGCGGCGGAAGGCATAGCGGCAGCATGCCATACGGCGGGTCGTGGACTGGCCAGAGTGGCCGGGGCCGGGCCGGCCCCGCTGAGCGGGGCCGCGCTCAGCTCAGCTGGCGGCCACCGGCGCGCCGCCGAGCCATACCCGGCTCGGCTTGAGCCCGTAGGACCAGGCGAACGCGCCCTCGTGGTCGGCGTCCCAGAGCACGATGTCGGCCAGGCGGCCACGCACCATCGCGCCCCGGTCAGGAGCCCGCAGCGCCTGGGCCCCGCCCAGCGTGGCGGCCCGCAGGGCCTCAGTCACGCTGAGCCCGAACTGCGACACGGCCAGCGAGATCACCAGCGGCATCGAGGTGATCCCGTTGCCGCCGGGTGTGTGGTCCGAGCCGAGCGCCACCGCCACGCCCTTGTCCAGCAGCGCGCGCACCGGCGGGTTCTTGCCGGTCTGCAGGGCCGTGCCCGGGCAGACGACCGCGGCCACCCCGGCCTGGGCCAGGGCCGCCACGTCCTCGTCACTGGCCTCGTGCAGGACGTCCGCGGATGCGCAGCCGAGTTCGGCGGCCAGCCGGGCCGCGCCGGTCCGGCTCTCCCCGCAGGCGTGCACCCGGGGCAGCAGCCCCGCCGCCCGGCCCGCGCTGAGGATCCAGCGGGCTTCGCGCTCGGTGAAGCGGCCTTCCTCGCAGTAGACATCCACGCTGTCCGCGCCCACCGCGGCCGCATCCGAGCACCAGGTGCCCACGGCGTCGATGTAGTCGTTCCGGCGGCCGAAGTACTCCGGCGGCACCGCGTGCGCGGCCAGGAAGGTCACGTGCACCCGCGGCATGCCGGGCTCGCCTTCCAGCGACCGGAGCATCCGCACGTCGGCGAGCTCGCCGTCGCGGGTGAGGTGGTACCCCGTCTTGGCCTCGATCGTGGTGGTCCCGAACCGCAGCCACTCACCGAGCCGCTCGCGGACGCCGTTGCACAGGGTCCAGGGATCGGTGCCGCGGGTCACCGTGACCGTGGAGGCCATCCCCCCGCCGGCCGCCGCGATCTCGCCGGCCGAGGAGCCACCCGACCGCATGGCGAGCTCCGCCCAGCGATTGCCCGCGTAGACCGGGTGGGTGTGCGCGTCGATCAGGCCCGGGGTGACCAGTCCGCCGCCCAGGTTCTCCACCGAGTCGACGTCGACGATGTCCTCGACCACGCCGGGCAGGCTCTCCGGGAGCTCCGAGGCCCGGCCCACCCACGCGATGCGGTCGTTGTGGGTGAGGATGGCCGCGTTGCTCCAGACCTCGGATCCGGTCCAGAGGCGGCCGATGTTGGTCAGCAGGCGGACGGTCACCGGCATGCCCCCGGCCGCGCACACAGCAGGGGCCGGAGGGGAGCGTGCCAGACGGGGCGTGCCTGCGTCATGCGCGGTCACCTGCCATAGCTCGTCCGTACCACTGATGGCCCCCCGCCAGGCACCCCGAAAAGCGCGGGTTCCAGAGCGACCGACCGCGGCGCTGCGGGATGCGGCAACCAACATATCGGTTCAGTTACGGTATTGCACTACAGGGTCCCTGTACAGGCAGTTCACGAAGAAGACAGGACGGAAATTGCCGTCCTTTCCGGTAATCTCACTGTCTGTGCTGGTCGGGCCCGTCTTGGCTGCGCTGCGTGTCCGCCGGGATACGTGTTCTGCATTACCGGATAAGGCGGCCGGGGGAAATTAACCGCCCCTTCCTGGTGACGTTCTCGTCTGCCGGGGTCAGCTTCCCACGAACGGGCCAGTTCCCGCGCCCGGTTAGCTTCCCGCGGGAACGGCAATGCGGTCGATCTCGGCGGCGAGGCCCGGCGGGACCCGGGCGGTCAGCTCGGTGCCCGCGGCGCAGTGCCGCAGCGCGAGCACCTCCCCCTCCTGATGGGCCCGGGCCACCAGGTCACCCCGCACATAGGGCACCACGGCGCTGACTTCACGGTCCCACTGCGGGAGCGCGGCCTCGACCGCTTCCACCAGCGCGTCCAGCCCCTCACCGGTGCGCGCGGACACGATCATGCTGTGCGGCTCCTGCCGCCGCAGCGCGTCCAGGTCGATCGGGTCGGCCGCGTCGGCCTTGTTGATCACGATCAGCTCCGGCACGTCACGCGCCCCGATCTCGCCGAGGACCTCACGGACGGCGGAGATCTGCGCCTGCGGATCCGCGTCGCTGCCGTCCACCACGTGCAGGATGAGGTCGGCCTCGGCGACCTCCTCCAGGGTGGACCGGAACGCCTCGACCAGCTGGTGCGGGAGGTGGCGGACGAACCCGACGGTGTCGGTCAGCGTGAACCAGCGGCCGGACGGTGTCCGGGCCCGGCGGACCGACGGGTCCAGGGTCGCGAACAGTGAGTCATCGACGAGCACCCCGGCCCCGGTCATCCGGTTGAGCAGGCTGGACTTGCCCGCGTTGGTGTAGCCCGCGATGGCCACCGCCGGGACCGCGTGGCCGCGCCGCTGGTGCCGCTGCACCTGCCGGCCGACCGACATCTCGGCCAGCTGGCGGCGCAGCCGGGTGGTGCGGGCCCTGATCCGCCGCCGGTCGGTCTCGATCTTCGTCTCGCCCGGGCCCCTGGTGCCGATGCCGCCACCGCCGGCCACCCGGCCGCCGGCCTGCCGGGACAGCGACTCGCCCCAGCCGCGGAGCCGGGGCAGCAGGTACTCGAGCTGGGCCAGTTCGACCTGGGCCTTGCCCTCCTTGCTCCGGGCGTGCTGGGCGAAGATGTCCAGGATCAGCGCGGTGCGGTCGATGACCTTCGCCTTCACCACGCCTTCCAGCCGGCGCAGCTGGCTGGGGGTCAGCTCGCCGTCACAGATCACGGTGTCCGCGGCGGTCGCGGCGACCAGGGCCGCGACCTCGGCGGCCTTGCCCGCGCCGATGTAGGTCGCCGCGTCGGGCCGGCCCCGGCGCTGCACCAGGGCGTCCAGGATCACCGAGCCGGCCGTCTCGGCCAGCCGGGACAGCTCGCGCAGCGAGTTCTCCGCGTCGGCCAGCGTCCCCTCGGTCCACACGCCGACCAGGATGACCCGCTCCAGCCGCAGCGCGCGGTACTCGACCTCGGTGACGTCCTCGAGCTCGGTGGACAGCCCGGACACCCGGCGCAGCGCGTGCCGGTCCGACAGGTCGAGCGCGCCCACGTCCGGGTCCCGCTCGCTGGGGCCGGCGGGGACCTCGTGGGGTAGCTCGCTCGGAAGGGTCATCGCCTGCTCATCTGGGTCGGGTATACGGGTTTCGGTCAACTGGTCTGCCAATGCTGTCATGCCTCCGGGATACGCTCACCTCAATAAACACCGGCACCGCCCAGGTTGTGCCCGGGATGTGGCCGGGAACACTTTGACCGGCGGCGCGGCGCAGTGTTACGAAGCCCAGTGTCAGGAGAGCCCGGGACTGGCGCTGACCGCCGTCATTACTTGCCAGTAACATTGCCCGGTAACCGCGAGGCGGCGGATGACCTGGGAGGAGCGC
This sequence comes from Actinomycetes bacterium, assembly GCA_025964635.1. GTDB lineage: Bacteria > Actinomycetota > Actinomycetes > Streptosporangiales > Streptosporangiaceae > RYN-230. The sequence goes on from JAOPYP010000202.1 coordinate 6,740, forward strand.
GGCATGAGCAGCGAGGGCGTGGAGATCACCGGTCCGAAGGGGGACCGTTTCGATGAGGTTCTCACCCAGGACGCCGTCAGCCTGGTGGCTACGCTGCAGCGGGAGCTGGGCCCCCGGCGCGCCGGGCTGCTGGCGGCCCGGGCCGCGCGGCAGGAGGAGCTGTCCGCGGGGGGGACCCTGGACTTCCTGGCCGCGACCCAGGCCGTCCGGGATGACCCCGGGTGGCGGGTGGCCGCCCCCGCGCCGGGCCTGGCGGACCGGCGGGTCGAGATCCCCGGCCCCACCGACCGGAAGATGACGATCAACGCGCTGAACTCGGGCGCCAAGGTGTGGCTCGCCGACTTCGAGGACGCGAACACCCCGCTGTGGGGCAACATGGTCTCCGGCCAGCTCAACCTCATCGGCGCGCTGGACCGCACCCTGGACTTCACCAGTGAGGAAGGCAAGTCCTACCAGCTGGGACCGGACGCTGACCTGGCCACGATCGTGGTCCGCCCGCGCGGCTGGCACCTGGACGAGAAGCACCTGCTGGTGGACGGCCAGCGGGTCTCGGGGAGCCTGTTCGACTTCGCCCTGTACTTCTTCCACTGCGCCCGCCGCCAGCTGGAGAAGGGATCCGGCCCGTACTTCTACCTGCCCAAGATCGAGAGCCACCTGGAGGCCCGGCTCTGGAACGACGCGTTCAGCCTGGCCCAGGACGCCCTGGGCATCCCGCGCGGGACGATCCGGGCCACCGTGCTGATCGAGACCATCCCGGCCGCGTTCGAGATGGAGGAGATCCTCTACGAGCTGCGGGACCACAGCGCCGGGCTGAACGCGGGCCGCTGGGACTACCTGTTCAGCATGATCAAGAAGTTCCGCAACCGGGGCCAGGAATTCGTGCTGCCGGAGCGCAACTCGGTGACTATGACCGCCCCGTTCATGCGGGCGTACACCGAACTGCTGGTGAAGACCTGCCACCAGCGGGGCGCGCACGCGATGGGCGGGATGGCGGCGTTCATCCCGAGCCGGCGCGACCCTGAGGTGAACGCGGTGGCGCTGGCCAAGGTCCGGGAGGACAAGACCCGCGAATCGGCGGACGGCTTCGACGGCTCCTGGGTCGCCCACCCGGATCTTGTCGCGCTCTGCCGCGAGGTGTTCGACGCCGCGCTCGGGGACCGGCCCAACCAGCTGACCCGGCAGCGGGACGACGTCAGCGTGTCCGCCGCGGACCTGCTCGCGGTGAGCAAGACCCCGGGCACCATCACCGAGGCGGGGCTGCGCAACAACATCAGCGTCGGGCTGCAGTACCTCTCGTCCTGGCTGGGCGGGAACGGGGCGGTGGCCATCTTCAACCTGATGGAGGACGCCGCGACAGCCGAGATCTCTCGGTCCCAGGTCTGGCAGTGGATCCACAACGGTGTCCGGCTCGACGACGGCCAGCTGGTGACCCGGGATCTCGCCGAGCGGATCATCGCCGAGGAGTCGGCCACGATCCGGGAGGCGGCCGGCCCGGCGTTCGACACGCCCCGCTTCGGGCAGGCGGCCGCGCTGTTCAGCGCGGTCGCGCTGGCCGACGACTACGCGGAATTCCTCACCCTGCCCGCGTACGAGGAGATGCCGTAACCCGCGCCCCTCGTGGACTACCGGCCCGCCAGGAGGCACCCTGGAGGGTAAGCGCCAGCAAGGCAGCGCAGTGCGGAGGCAGGATGACGGTCCAGGCGATGGTGCCCCGGATGACCGAGATCTGCGGGCCAGGCGGCGTGGTGTCGGATCCGGCCGAGCTGCGCACCTACGAATGCGACGGGCTCACCTCGCACCGCGCCGCGCCCGGCCTGGTCGTGCTGCCGGAAACGGCGGAGCAGGTCGCGGCGGTGGTGGCGGAGTGCGCCCGGGCCCGGGTGCCGTTCGTGGCCCGGGGCTCGGGCACCGGCCTGTCCGGGGGCGCCCTGCCGCGCACCGACGGCGTGCTGATCGTGACCTCGCGGATGCGCCGGATCATCGCGATCGACCCGGCCAGCCAGCGGGCGATCGTGGAACCGGGCGTCACCAACCTGGCGGTCAGCACCGCGGCCCGGCCGTACGGCTACTTCTACGCCCCGGACCCCTCCAGCCAGGTGATCTGCTCGGTGGGCGGCAACGTGGCGGAGAACTCCGGCGGCGCCCACTGCCTCAAGCACGGTTTCACCGTGCACCACGTGACCGGCCTGCAGATCGTCACGCCCGAGGGCGAGCTGACCTGGCTGGGTGACGGCACCGGCGCGTCGCCCGGCTACGACCTGGTCGGCGCGTTCACCGGCTCCGAGGGCACGCTGGGCATCGCGACCAAGATCGTGGTCAGGCTGACCAGGATCCCGCAGGCCATCACCACGCTGCTGGCCGCGTTCGAGACCACCGGCGCGGGCGGGGCCGCGGTCTCCGCGATCATCGGGGGCGGCATCCTGCCCGCCGCCATCGAGATGATGGACGCGCTGGCCATCGAGGCGGCCGAGGCCGCGGTGGCCTGCAATTACCCGGCCGGCGCCGGGGCGGTCCTGGTCGTGGAGCTGGACGGCCCCGAGGCTGACGTGCGCCGGGACAGCGCGGCGGTGCGGGAGCTGTGCCAGCAGGCCGGCTGCACCGAGATCCGGGAGGCCGACGACCCGGCCGAGCGCGCCGCGATCTGGGCCGGGCGCAAGTCCGCGTTCGCCGCGGTAGGCCGGATCTCCCCGGCCTACCTGGTCCAGGACGGGGTGGTGCCGCGCACCGCGCTCGGCGAGGTCCTCGACAAGATCGCCGCGCTGGCGGCCGGGTCCGGGATCCGGGTGGCCAACGTGTTCCACGCGGGCGACGGGAACCTGCATCCGCTGGTCCTGTACAACGACGCGACGCCGGGGGAGGAAGCGCGGGCCGAGGAGGTGTCCGGCGCCATTCTCGACCTGTGCATCGAGCACGGCGGGTCCATCACCGGCGAGCACGGCGTGGGCACGGACAAGTCCAAGTACATGCCGCGGATGTTCACCCGGGAGGACCTGGACACCATGCAGCTGCTCCGCTGCGCGTTCGACCCGGCGGGGCTGTGCAACCCCGGCAAGATCTTCCCCACCCCGCGGCTGTGCGGTGAGGTCCCCGGGCCGCACCGCGGCGTGCACCCGCTGGTCGAATCAGGCGTTGCGGAGCAATTTTGATCAGCACCGCCTTGACTGGCACCGCTTTGACTGGCACCGCGGAGCAATCGTGAGCCCCGTGTCCGTCCCCGGGGCGCTGGCCCGGGCCTGCCGCGCGGTGCGGCCGGGCGGCCCGCGGGACGCGGTGGCCG
>JAOPYP010000242.1 GCA_025964635.1 Actinomycetes bacterium
CCTGCCGCTCGAGGAGAACGCGTGCAGCCTCGAGAAACGGCTGGTTGTCATCCACAATGAGGACGCGGGACGGCATAGGACCAGTGTCGCAGGTGGCACGCCGCGCCGCATTGCTGCTAGCAGGAGACCCGGCTGCTCAAGCGCGCCTCCGGCTGGCGCGCTGCGGCGCGAACTGGGCGTTAACTAGCGTCCAGGCGTATGCGATCGACCAGCACCGTCAAGTCTCCTGAGCGTCTCGGCGGTTCGGAAGCTATGAACCCATAGTGTCCCTTACGCCGCTGCTCGTTCGTCATGAAGGTGAGAGCCCACTGACTCCGGAGGTTGCGATGCAGTACGCGCTGATGATCTACGCCGAGCCTGGCTATGGCGAGGCGCTGTCGGATGCGGAACGTGAGGTGGTGTACGCCGAGTATCTGGCGTTGGCCGATGACGCGCGGTGCGTCGGCGTTGCGCAGCTGCAGCCTGCTGAGACGGCGACCAGCGTGCGCGTGGCCGGTGGCCGGACGCTGATGACCGACGGCCCGTTCGCGGACACCAAGGAGGTGCTCGGCGGCTTCTGCCTGGTCGAGGCGGCCGATCTCGACGAGGTGCTCGACCTGGCGGCGCGCATCCCGGCCGCCCGGCTCGGCGGCGCTGTTGAGGTCAGGCCGGTGGTGCAGCGCTGACTGTGCTGGAAGAGGTCTTCCGGGATGAGTGGGGCCGGGTGCTGGCCTCGCTGGTCGGGTTCCTCGGTGACTTCGACAGGGCCGAGGACGCTGCGCAGGAGGCGTTCGCGATCGCGGCGCAGCGCTGGCCTGCGTCGGGCGTGCCGGCCAACCCGGGTGCGTGGCTGGTGACGACGGCCCGCAACCGGGCGATCGACCGGATTCGCCGGGAGCGCACCCTGGCCGAGAAGATTCATCTGCTGCCGGCACCCGAGGCCGTCATGGACGAGTTCGACGGCACCGTGATCAAGGACGAACGGCTGGAGCTCATCTTCACCTGCTGCCACCCGGCGCTGGCGCTGGAGGGGCAGGTGGCGCTCACGCTGCGGGCCCTCGGCGGCCTGGAGACCGCCGAGATCGCCCGGGCGTTCCTGGTTTCCGAGGAGACCATGAAGCGGCGCCTGTCGCGCGCCAAGGCCAAGATCAAGGCGACCGGGATCCCGTTCGCGGTTCCCGGCGCGCATCTGCTGCCCGACCGGCTCGATGCGGTGCTGGCCGTGATCTACCTGATCTACAACGAGGGCTACCGCGGCCGGGTCCACCTCGGCGCCGAAGCCATCCGCTTGGGGCGAGTGCTCGCCGCGCTCATGCCGGACGACCCGGAGGCGCACGGGCTGCTGGCGCTGATGATGATCCACCACGCCCGGCGGCGGGCCCGGTTCTCCGGCGAGGATCTCGTGCTGCTCGGCGATCAGGACCGCTCGCTGTGGAACATGCGCCAGATCGCGGCGGGACGGGCGGTGCTCGATCGGGGGCTCACGCTGGGCGGGCGCGGCGCCTATGTCGTTCAGGCCGTGATCGCGTCGCTGCAGACGCGGGAGCGGATCGACTGGCCGCAGGTCGCCGAGATGTACCGGCGGCTAGTCGAACTCACCGGCTCCCCGGTGGTCGAGCTCAACCGCGCCGTGGCGGTCGCCCAGGCTGGCGACCCCGCCGCGGCGTTGCGCGCCGTCGACCGCCTCGACCTGGACGGCTACCTCTACTTCCACTCGACCCGCGGCGAGCTGCTGCGGCGTCTCGGCCGTGACGCCGAGGCCCGGGCAGCGTACCGTCGGGCGCTCGAGCTGGCCACCTCGACCCCCGAGCGGCGGTTCCTGACCCGGCGGCTCGAACATCTCTGACCGGGCTGTCCCCCGGGCGGGTGCTCGTTCGTCGTCTGGGTATGAGCGACAACCGTTCGTGCCGTCCGCGGGAACCGCACAGCCTCCAGGTCAGCCTGTGGTGGTCACCCGCCGGCGGCCGGACCGGGGTCGCCCTAAGCGATGTCCGCACCACCGCCCGCGCCGCGTAGCCGCGGCACCACATCGATGGAGGAAACTATGAACGTCGCCCCCGCGACCGTCGCGATGCCGGGCTATCTGGTCGGGACGTGGAAGGCCGACCCGGTGCACTCCGAGATCGCCTTCTCTGTCCGGCACCTCATGGTCAGCAAGGCACGTGGCCGGTTCACCAGCTACGACGTCACGATCGTCACGAGCGAGGACCCACTGGGCTCGTCGGTTGCCGCGACGATCGACCTCGCGTCCATCGAGACCGGCAGCGAACCGCGTGACAACCACCTCCGGTCCGCCGACTACCTGGAGGTCGGGAAGTACCCGACGATGAGCTACCTCTCCACCGGCATCCGCCGGAGCGACGACGGCTGGGTCATCGACGGTGAGCTGACGTTGCACGGCGTCACCCGGCAGGTGCCGCTGGCCGGCGAGCTGAACGGGTTCGGCCCGGACCCGTTCGGCGGGCAGCGGGCCGGCTTCTCCGCGACCGCGCAGATCAACCGGCGCGACTTCGGTATCGACATCACCATCCCGATGGACGGCGGTGGCGTCGTGGTCGGCGACACGGTGTCGATCAGCCTCGAGATCGAGGCCGTCCTCCAGAAGTGACCCGGCCCGGACGGGCTGCCGCGCACCGGCAGCCAAGTCCCCCGCTGTGCGCAGCGATAACCACCCGAATGTTCATGCCAGCCGAGGAGAAGCCACATGTCAGCAGCCCAGCTAGCCAGCAACAAAGCAACGCTCAGCCGCCTGCATGAGGCCGTCAACAGCGGCGACCCGGAGCTCATCGCGAAGACGATCGACGAGGTCGTCGAGCCGGACGTGCTGATCCGGACGCCGCTGCCGGTTGAGGCGACGGGGGCGCAAGCACTGAAGGAGGTGTTCGCGAGGCTCCATCGGGCCTTCCCCGACCTTCACATTGCGGTCGAGGACGCGATCGCGGAGGGGGACAAGGTCGCCTGCAGTAACACGGTCACCGGAACCCACCAGGGCGAGTACATGGGCCTCCCGCCGACCGGCAGATCCATCACGTACAACGAGATCTTCATCTCCCGCTTCGCAGGCGGCCGAATCGCTGAGACCTGGGGGGTCGCCGACGTCTTCTCGCAGATGCGACAGCTCGGCGTGATTCCCGGAGGCTTGTGATGACCACAGCAACGGAGCCTGGTGGTGTCCATCGGGTGCGGGGCGGGACGCCACACGGAAGGCTGGTCGTGTCCGCAGAATGTCCGATATGCGCGAGCTGCAGGGAATCGTCGACGGGGGGTCGGCCGAACTCCGCGTACGGTGGAAGCATGCGTGACCAGATGGTCGGGGGCGGCTTGCTGGCACGATGCGTTTCGTGAGCCAGCCGTTGCGCGGCTGGCATCGGGTTCTTGGTTGATGGTACGTGAAGACTGGCTCCTGAGGGGCGGCGGTCATGGCAGGACCACTGCTCGAGACCAAGCTCCACGTCCCCAGGCGGCAGCGCGGTCTGGTCGCGCGTCCGAGACTGAGTGAGCACCTGAGCCGCGGGGCGCAGTCGGCGCTGACGCTGGTGTCGGCTCCGGCCGGGTTCGGTAAGACGACGCTGCTGGCGGAGTGGCTGGCCGCCGCTGCTGCCGATGGCCGGTCCGCGGCGTGGCTTTCACTCGATCACCGCGACAACGATCCTGGGCTGTTTTGGACGTACCTTGTCGCCGCGCTGAAGGCGGCGGCGCACGGACCTGGTGCAACGGCGCTCCCGCTCCTGCAGCCGCCCCAGCCGGGCGAGGCGGGTCTTGCCGCCCTGCTCAACGACCTCGACGCCATCTCGGACGATGTCGTGCTGGTGCTCGACGACTACCACGTCATCGACGCGCCCGACGTGCAGGACGGGATGGCCTTCCTGCTGGAGCACCTACCCCCGCAGATACACCTGGTGATCGCCAGCCGCGCTGACCCGGCGTTGCCGCTGGGGCGGTTGCGAGGGCGTGGCGAGCTGGTCGAGATCCGCGCCGCCGATCTGCGCTTCACACCCGGCGAGGCGGCGGCGTACCTCAACGAGGTGATGGGACTGGAGCTGACGGCACGGGATGTCGCAGCGCTGGAGGAGCGCACCGAAGGGTGGATCGCCGCACTCCAGCTGGCGGCGCTCTCGCTGCAGGGGCGAGAGGACATCGCCGCGTTCATCGCGGGCTTCGCCGGGGATGACCGGTACATCGTCGACTACCTGGCTGAGGAGGTCCTGCAGCGTCAGCCCGGGCATGTGCATCGCTTCCTGTTGCAGACCTCCATCCTGGACCGGCTGAGCGGCCCGCTGTGCGACGCCGTCACCGGCCAGGACGGCGGCAAGGCCAAGCTGGCGGCGCTGGAGCGAGGGAACCTGTTCCTGGCCCCGCTTGATAACCGCCGTCAGTGGTATCGCTATCACCAGCTCTTCGCCGACGTTCTGCAGGCGCACCTGCTGGACGAGCAGCCGGGCGACGTTCCTGACCTGCACCGGCGGGCGAGCGCGTGGTACGAGCAGAACGGTGAGCCCTCCGAGGCGATCCGGCACGCTCTGGCCGCCCGGGATTTCGAGCGAGCGGCGGACCTGGTCGAACTGGCGATTCCGGCCATGCGCAGGACCCGGCAGGAGGCCGCGATGCGGGGCTGGCTCCAGGCGCTTCCCGACGAGGTGTTCCGCCTCAGGCCGGTGCTGAGCGTTGGGTTTGCCGGGGCGATGCTGGCTGGAGGCGAGCATGAGGGCGTTGAGATCCGGCTCCGGGACGCCGAGCGGTGGCTGGACACTACGGCCGGTAACCGTAACGGGCTCCCGGCCCCACTTGCGGACATGGTCGTCGTCGACGACGAGGAATTCCGCCGCCTCCCGGCGGAGATCGAGCTGTACCGCGCCGCCCTGGCCCTGACTCGGGGCGACGCGCCCGGCACCGTGAGGCACGCCCGGCGGGCGCTCGAACTTTCGCCTGAGGAGGAGCACCTCGGCCGCGCTGCGGCAGCCGGCTTGATGGGGCTCGCGTTCTGGGCGAGCGGGGACCTCGAGGCCGGGTACTCGGCATATGCCGAATGCATGGCGGGACTACGGCGGGCCGGGCATATCGCCGACACTTTCGGTTGTGCGGTCGCGCTGGCGGACATCCGGCTTGTGCAGGGTCGTCTCGGTGAGGCCATGCGCACTTACGAGCAGGCATTGCAGTGTGCGCCCGAGCAAAGCGGGTCGGTTTTGCGGGGAACCGCAGACATGTACGTAGGTATGAGCGAGCTCCACCGCGAGCGCAACGACTTGCCTGCCGCCACGCGGAATCTGCTGCGCAGCCAGGAGCTGGGTGAGCACACCGGGTTGCCGCAGAACCGCTATCGCTGGCGGGTCGCGATGGCCCGGATACGCCAGGCTGAAGGAGATCTGGGCGGCGCACTTGACCTGCTGAACGAGGCGGAGCGCCTGTATGTGGGTGACTTCTTCCCCAACGTGCGGCCGGTCCCGGCGTTGAGGGCACGGGTGCGGGCCGCGCAGGGGGAGGTGGGTGAAGCGCTCGGCTGGGGCCGTGAGCGAGGTCTATCCGTTGAGGACGACCTCAGCTACCTGCACGAGTTCGAGCACATCACCCTGGCCAGGGTGCTCCTGGCCCGGTACGCGACAGACCGTGCCGAGCGGTCCATCCAGGAGGTGACCCGACTCCTGGAACGCCTCCTGCGAGCGGCCGAAGAAGGGCAGAGAACCGGCAGCGTCATCGAAATCCGGGTGGTGCAGGCGCTCGCCCACCAGGCGCGGGAGGACGTCCCCGCTGCGCTGGCATCACTGCACCGCGCGGTGACGCTGGCTGAGCCGGAGGGCTACGTCCGAATCTTCGCGGATGAGGGCCCACCCATGGCCTCGCTGCTCAGGGCGGTCGCAAAACGGGGGACCGCCCCGAACTATGTCCGCCGGCTTCTGGCCGCCATCAACCAGGCCGAGGGCAGCACGCCCGCCAATAACGGCTTGATCGAGCCACTGAGCGCACGCGAGCTGGATGTGCTTCGGCTGCTCGGAACCGACCTGGACGGCCCGGACATCGCTCGCAACCTCGTAGTGTCGCTGAACACCGTACGGACGCACACCAGAAACATCTACGCCAAGCTCGGTGTGAACAACCGCCGGGCCGCGGTCCGCCGCGCACGGGAACTCGACCTGCCGCAACCCGGCGGCCGGCCACCCCGGCGCGTCGTCCTCCGCGACCCGTAGGCGCAGGGCCACGGCCCGTCCGTCGATGCGGGTGCTCATCGGACCCGCTTCACGGGCAGGATGGCGGCGGCTCCGATGATGGCGCAGACTCCGGCCACCCCGTACAGCACGCCGTAGCTGCCGCCGCCAATGGCCAGGATGGCCGGCGCGATCCCCGGCGCGATGGAAAACGGGAGAGCGCCGGCCATGTTGAACACGCCGAGATCCTTGGCGGCGTTGCCCTTGTCCGGCAGCACGTCAACCGCCAGCGCGAGGTCGACGGCCACATACACGCCGAAGCCGAGTCCGCCGATGGCCATGCCGACGAGAAAACCGTTGAAGTTGCTGGCGGTGGCGATCACGAACATCGCCACGCCGTACACAACCGACGCGGTGAGCACGAAGATCTTCCGCCGGCCCGTCCGGTCCGAGAGCTTGCCGCCGATGAGGGAGGCGGCGACGACGACGACGGACTGGGCCAGCGTGCCAAGGAATATCTGCTGCGGTACATCGGCCTTGGCGCTGCCCAGCTTTCCCAGCAGGTAGTAGGCCTGGTAGGTAGCCAGGAAGGCGTAGGCCAGAACAAACATGAAGCGGCTGGCGAAAGCCCAGGCGAAGTCTGGGTTCTTCCGCGGATTGACGTAAAACGTGCTGGCGAATTCCCGCAGCGACCAGGCCGGCTTGTCCGCCTTGGCCAGCCGGCGATCTTTCAGCGTGACCGCGAAGAGCAGGATGAAAAACCCGCCGATCGCGCATGGGACCAGGAACATCGCGAGCTGGTTGCCGGTGAACAGTTTGACCAGGAAGGTGCCGGTCACCGACGCGATAGGCACGCAGACACCCAGGACACCGGCGACCAGGCCGCGTTGAGCAGCCGGGACCTGGTCTGGCAGCACCGCCACCTCGGCGGCGAGCAGGGCGTTGAAGAACAGCTGGGCCATGCACCATCCGACGAGGACCACCGCGATGCTGGGTGCCAGCGCGACTATGAGGATGCCGAGGGAACCACCCAGCAGGCCGATGACCATCCATGGCCGCCGCATGCCCAGCCGCGACGAGGTGCGGTCGCTCATCTTGCCGAAGAACGGATTAGCGAAGATTGCCAGCAGGGCGGCGATCCCGGCGACAAGCGCCAAGCTTTTCGGTGCCTGTTTGATCCCCACGAGCGCGTTGACCTTCAAGGCCAAGGTGACCAGCAGGGGCGCGAGGAACATCAGGGAGGTGCTGATGTACGCCAGCGTGAACAGCGCGATGAAACCCCATCCGACCCGGTGTGCCACGGGTGACTCAGGCTCCAGCGCGGCCTCGGCCGCGGTTCGGTACTTCAATCCGTCCAGCCCGGCGGTGGGAGGCAGACGCGGGTAGGCGGGGAGGCCATCCCCGGGAGCGGGCACGTCGGGCATTGCTTCCCCTCGAGGCGGTATGGAGCCAGGCGGCTGCAGGGCACAAACGCGCGCGCGGTCGGTCACGATCTGCAGGCACTCGGAGCTCCGCATGGCCATCCCCGCCCCTGCCTCCGGCGATGGCCCAGCCCGGGAGCCCGGGCGAACGGCCTGATCATCACATCAATCACCACACGTGGTGATGCGTCCTCATCACATTGCCTTCTACCTTTCGATCAACCAGCGAACCTCCGGAACGCCGGCTGAGATCCATCCAGCCAGGCAAAAGCTGAAGGGAGGACCATGAGCGAAATATCGGCCGGCCCTCATCACAACCCGGGACGGTACGAAATCCGCCTCAAGGGGCACCTCGATTCCCGATGGGCCGCCTGGTTTGACGGACTGAGCCTCACCAACGAGAACGACGGCACCACCGTCATCCATGGCCCGGTAGCCGATCAGGCCGCACTGCATGGCCTGCTCCAGAAGGTGCGCGACATAGGCCTGCCCCTGGTTTCGGTCACTCAGGTCCAGCCTGACTGACCGGGTGCCTGCCATCGAGCCCGGGTAACTCATCAATCCAGCCAAGGAGCCCACCATGACGACCACCATGCGAGTCACAGCACCGAAAAGAGTCCCGATGGACTCAATGAGGAAGACCGCGCTCGTCGCGGGCGTCTTCTACCTGATCACCTTCATCTCGATCCCCACGCTCGCCCTCTACGGCCCCGTGAAGAACCACCGGGACTGGATCCTCAGCTCCGGCTCCCACACGGGCGTGCTGGTGGGGTGCTTCCTTGAGCTGATCGTCGCCCTGGCCGGCATCGGCACCGCCGTCACGCTGTACCCGGTGGTCAAGCGGCAGCACGAAGGCGCCGCGCTTGGCTTCGTCACCGCCCGCGTCCTTGAAGCCAGCATGATCTTCACCGGCGTCGTCAGCCTGCTGTCGCTGGTGACCTTGCGACAAAATCTGGGTGGAGCGACCGGAGCAAATGCGGCCACGCTTGTAGCCACCGGCGCGTCGCACGTCGCGGTCTACAACTGGACGTTCCTGCTCGGGCAGAGCCTCATGCCAGCCATCAACGCACTGCTGCTGGGCTCCTTGATGTACCGGTCCCGGCTCGTGCCCCGTGTCATTCCCGTGATGGGACTCATCGGAGCCCCAATACTCGTCGCCTCGGTCATCACAGCCTTGTTCCGCACCGACCACCAGATCACCGTGCTCGCGTTGGGCTTCCTCCCGGTGGCTGCCTGGGAGTTCTCACTTGGCGTCTGGCTGGTCGTCAAAGGCTTCAGGCCCTGCCCCATCGCAACCGGAATGACCGCAGCCGACACCGCGCCCGCCTACCACGAGGTCACCGTCTAAACCCTTCGAACACGGCCGGGCCCGCCAAGGGCCCGGCCGTGTTCGTTGATCAGCTGGCGGGGCCGTAGACCAGGTGCAGGACGCCGGTGCTGAATGCCGTCGAGTCGATCAGGCGGAGCTGGACCTTCTCGCCGGGTTCGAACAGGCGCTTGCCGGCGCCCACCGCCACGGGATGGACGAGCAGGTGCAGCTCGTCGACCAGCCCCTCCTGCAGCAGCCACCGGACGAGGGTGGCGCTGCCGGTCACGCCGAGCTGCTTCTCCTGCTTCAGCTTGAGCAATTCCGCCTTGACGTCGCCGCTGACCACTGTGGAGTTCTCCCAGTCGGCCTTGTCCAGCGTCGTCGATACGACGTACTTCGGGGTGCCGTTCATCTGGGCGGTTATCGGGTCGGCCGGGTCGGCGCTGGGCCAGTAGGCGGCGAACTCGTCGTAGGTCTGCCGGCCCAGCAGCATCGCGTCGTTGCCGGCCATCATCCCGCCGACCGCCGCGCCCATTTCGTCGTTGAAGTAGCCGCCTTGCCACGTCTGCGGCGCTTCGATCACACCGTCGAGCGCGATGAACAGTCCAGCGTTGATCGATCCCATTGTTTCTCCTTGGGTCAGAGTCCGGCCAGCCAGGTCTTCCACGCCTGGCTGGCCTGCTTCTCGTCGGTGTCGGAAAAGACGTGATGGCCGAGTACGAAGCTGCCGAAATAGCCTTGGATGAACCGGTAGAGGCCGTTCGCGGTACGGATGCCCAGGGCCTGGGAATTGACGAAGTCGACCAGCCCGTCGAGGCGGGGAACGCCCGGCACCGCCAGCCGTACCGGGTCGCCGGCCGCCGGCTGGTCGCCCAGGCCGAGCCCGGCCCGCAGCGCCGCCCACGCCGCCGGCCAGTCCGCGACCGGTGGCCCGGTGACGTTGACGGGTGTGGCGAAGCGCCCGGCGAAGTGGTCCAGGTACGCGACCAGCGTCTGGAAGTACATGTCGCCGCCGGCGGTCATCGCTTCGAACTCGTCCTCCCAGTCATCGCCGGGAAGGAAGCCGCTGGCGATCAGCCGTAGCACCGCGCTGCCCTGGTCCCGGCCTTCGATGAGGTACTCGAAGGCGATGAACCGCCCGCCCGGCCCGTCGCTGCGGTAGGCGAAATGGCTCGGCGGGTCCCACGCAGTGACCGTGCCGGTGGACACAAAGCCGCCGACGTCGGTGGTCACCGAGCCTGCTGGTCCCGGGTCCACCTGGTTGCGGCCCATGAACCAGGAGTCGATGCCCGGCCCGGTCGCGATGGCGGCCCAGACCTCGTCGGCCGAGGCGGCGACGACGGCCTCGTCGCGCTCCTCCCACGCGTGTCCCATCTCAGGACTCCTCGTCCTCGGTGCCATCCGCCACCCGGCTGTCGAGCGCCGGATGAACGGCGACAACGACGCGGAACTTTCGCCCGCCCTGGGCTGCGTCGTCGTGGTACTTGCCAACCAGGCCGATCACCGCGTTCGTGAGTTCCCCGGCGAAGGCGGCCCGGTCGGCCGCGGAGGCGAACCTCACCTCACCGTCGAGCGCAAATGTGGATACCCGCTTGCCCGCCCGGGTCGCCCCGGTGATCAGGGCCCCCACATCGCTGACCAGCCGGGCCGCGACGGCAAGCAGCCAGCGCGCGGAGAGCCGGTCGGGTGAGCGCTGCGGATCGGGCGCGACCGCGGCCAGCGCGGCGGGTGAGATGACGTAGGACGACGCGGTCGCTCGCAGCACCCGCTCGGTCATGTTGCCCCTGCGCCGCTCCTCGACCAGCTCAACCAGGCCGTGCCGCTCCAGTTCGCGCAGGTGGTAGTTCACCTTCTGCCGGGGCAGGCCGATCCGGGCCGCCAGGCTGCTGGCCGAGCCCGGCTCGGCCAGCTCGGCCAGTAGTTGCGCCCGGAGGGGATCCAGCGTGGCCTCCGCCGCCGCCGCATCCTCGATCACCGCCACGTCCAACATGCCGACAGCCTCTCACCGACAATCAATCTTGTCAAGACAAACTTTCT
>JAOPYP010000269.1 GCA_025964635.1 Actinomycetes bacterium
AGCGCCCTGATCAGGCTCGTGTAGCTGTACTCGTCGATCTCGCCCGCCACGAACAGCCAGGGCTCGTCCCCCAGGCGGGTGATCCGCAGTTCCCCGTCGTCCGACACCACGTCGGCCGGGCTGCGGGTGCTACGTTCCATGACGCTGACCCTCGATCCGCTCGTCCGGACGGTATCCGTACGCGGCCTGGCGGACAGCCTCCCCAGGATCACTCACGCTCGCGCCGGCCAGACCCTCGATGAGGCTGGGCTGAGAGCCGGGTCACGAACTTCTGGGCGTTCATGAGGCACCTACCTCTCGCGTCAGGGAGACCGTCCTCGTGGCCCGCAACTGGGCAGGATGGCGTGCCCCCCAGCGCCCGCCAGCGGGGAGCGCCTGAGGGCGAGGTTCCAGCGGCCACGACCGACGTCACTGCAGCGCGGTCCTGGCGGTGCCGGGCTAGTCGATAGTGTTCCCCGCCGCGGGCGGCACTCGTATCACCGAACCTGATAGTCCGGGCCTGCTAGGGAGCCGGACGCCACGCGAAAGCGGGAACTACCCGTTCTCGTGGTGTGCGGCGGCCGGGATGCGGCGAGGCTGCAGGCCAGGGAGAGCCCCGGCCCGTGACCCGAGACCGCCCGCGGGAGGTAGCACATGACGGCCAATGGACAGACAACGAACCCGGCTGGCCGCCCGCCCCACGGGGCGATGCGCGAGCTGAATACAGAGGAGCGCCGTGAGTGGCAGCAGACCACGCTGGCCACGCCGCCCCGTCCCTACGGCCTGGATGCGCGGCTGCAGTTCTGGCTGGAGGACCTGGTCTTCGGGAAGGAGCGGACCCTGCCGAAGTTCCGGGCCCGGGAAATCGTGGCCCGGTCTCCCTACTGGGCGTGGGAGCAGGCCGCGTTCTTCCTCGCGGGGAAGGTCCGCGACCGCAGCACCCGGGCCCGCCGCCTGTACGACAGCCTCACCGAGACCCGCACCGAGCAGGACAACGAGGCGTGGCACGTGGTCATCCTCGAGGAGCTCATCGCCGCCCGCGGCATCCAGGAGAACCCGCTGCGGTTCCGGCTGATGCCGCAGCTGATGGCGCTGGGCGTCTACCAGCAGTTCTGGCTCCTGCGGGTACTGAACCCGGCCTCGAGCTACCGGCTCAACGCCGACATCGAAGACCATGCCGAGCACGAGTACGCGGCGCTGGTCGCCGAGCATCCCGGATGGGAGAACGAGCCGTTCCCCTCGGACCTGGCTTCCGGTTACGCCCCCTACGAGTCACTCGCCGACCTGTTCCGCCAGATCGGCGCGGACGAGGGCCTGCACAAGGAGCTGAGCCTGGCCCGCATGGCCCAGGGCGAATCGGCCCCGTAGGGGTACGCCCGCAAGCCGGCCGGCCCGCTGGCCCCGCCGCGCAGCCTTCGCGGCCCGCAGTCAGGGCCGTCCTTTCACGGCGATCCCGTAGATGTCGGCCCGGTAGGTTCCGGCGGGGTCCGGCGGCAGCTTGCTGAACCAGACCATGACGTAACGTCCCCGCGCGGGACTGGCCAGCGCCAGCCGCACCACTCCGCCGGGGCCAGCCGACCGCGCGACCACTGGCATGCCCGGCGGCCCCGGCCGGTCGCCGACGCGGATCTGGAAGTGGGCCCCCGCCGCCGGGCCGAGGGTGACCCGGACCGCGGTGACCGTCACCGGACGGCCCATGTCCACCACGAGCCCGGTCCCGGAATACAGGTTCCCGAACCGGGGCGTCGTGTACCAGTCGGTGCGCCACGCGGTGCCCCGGACGCCATCGATCGCCAGGTGCGCGTTCTGCGGGTCGTCCCCCGTTCCCATGCCGCCATGCGGGCCGACCGCGGCCGCGCTCACCATGCCCATCGCGTGCGGCCGGGCCTGCGCCGGGGACGGGATTGGTGCCGGCGTTCCCGACGGTGATGGCGCCGCGGCCGGTGATGAGCCAGGGGCGCCCGATGACACCGGGGCGGATGGGCCGGCGCCGGCCGTCGCCCGCGCGGACCGCGCGGCGTCCGGGCGGCCCGCGGACCCGGTCCCGGCCTGGGTCGGGCTGGCGTTAGCGTTGGCCGCCACGGACACCCCGGACGGGCCGGGCTGCGGGCCCAGCATCATCCGGTAGCCGACGAAAGCGAGCACGATCAGGACGGCCGCCACCCCGAACACCAGCATGAACCCGGGCCGGCGGTGCCATTGCGGCTCGGACCGCTGGAGCAGCTCGTCGAGGCTGGTCGCGGCGGCCGGACCCGATGCCCGGTAGGCGCGGTCGTACTCGTCGATCAGCGGCTCGGGGTCGGTCCCGACGACCTCGGCGATCTCGCGGATGTCCCCGCGGGCGTAGAAGTCGCCGCCGCACATCGAGTAGTCGTCGGCCTCGATGCGGTAGATGATCGGCGACCTGATCCGGGTCTGCTCGCTGACCTGGGCCACGCTGAGACCGGCCCGGTGACGGGCTTGCGCCAGGGTCTCGCCGATGCTCACGCGACACCTCCCTGTCCTCGGGCTCACCTGCCCCGGGTGACGCGCGGCACTCGGGGGGCCATGTCATCATCATCGCCGTTACCCCAGTCTCTAACCGCGAACGCGGCCACGTCGATGGGTCCCGGGATTGGCCCCGCAGCCGGCGCGCGGCGGCGGTGAGCCGGGCGGACGGTTCGTTTGCGGCGGATTTGAAAGGTGTTGACCGTGACCGCGTGGCCGGTGTCAGTACTGGCCGCTATCCGGACGGGCGTCCGGCCTATCGGCCGCGTTCGAGTCCCGCGGACGACGCGTCCTGATCCGAGCGCACCTCCGAGTACGGGCGCGACTGCCACAGGGCCCAGTCGGCCGACACGTCCCCCGCCGTCCGCAGCAGCAGCGGCAGGTACTCCCCGGTCAGCCGCTCCACGCTGGTCTCGGCCGCGTGCACGGTCACGTTCATGGCCGCCCGGACCGTCCCGGTGCCGTCCCGCACGGGCGCGGCGATCGACCGGATGCCCGGGGCGAGTTCCTCGTCGGCCAGGGCCCAGCCGCGGGCCCGGATCGTGCACAGCTCGCCGCCGAACGCCCCCGGGTCCCGGGGCAGGAAGCGCGGCAGCCCGGAGCGGCTCGGCTGGTCCAGGACATCCGCCAGCTCGCCGGGAGCCAGGGCGGCCAGCAGGACCTTGCCCTGCGACGTGTACGCCGCCGGGAACCGGGTCCCGATCTCGACCCGCAGCGTGATCAGCTTGGGCACGGCGACCCGCGCGACGTACACGATGTCCGAGCCGTCCAGCTGGGACATGGACGACGATTCGCCGGTCTGGGCGACGAGCCGCTCGAGGTGCGGCCGGCCGACCTCCCACAGGCCGAGCGACGCGACGAAGGCCATCCCGAGCGACAGGACCCGGGGCGTGAGCGAGAACTGGCCCTCGGCGAGGCGGACGAACCCCAGCTCCTCCAGGGTCAGCAGCAGCCGCCGCGCGGTCGGCCGGGCCAGGCGGGAGACCGCGGCGACCTCGCTCAGGCTCATCCGCGGCCGCTCGGCGCTGAAGCACTGCAGCACGTCCAGCCCGCGGGCCAGCGACTCGACGAAGTCGGGTCCTTCACCACGACCGGCCATGCCCGCCTGCCTTCCGTACCAACCCCCGCACCGGCCCCCCGCGCGCACCCTTGACAGTGTCACGTTTGCGCAGGCATCGTACTGCCCAGTGCCACCCAGTGCCGCGATGCGTACATCCGTCCGCGACGGCTGGCCAGTATCCGGGAACTCCTGACTCGGTGTTGCACGCTCGGCGCAGAGCAGGCAGAAGGGGAGCCGTTTCGTGAGCCGTTCCTTGAGCAGCGACGCACCGTCAGCCGAGACCGATGTCCTGGTGGTCGGCTCGGGACCGGGCGGCGCGGCAGCCGCGTTGTTCCTGGCCACGTACGGGACGCGGACCATGGTCGTCACCCGGTACGGGCACCTGTCCGACACGCCCCGGGCGCACATCACCAACCAGCGGACCATGGAGACGCTGCGCGACATGGGCCTGGAGCAGCGGCTGATGCGCGAGGCCACGCCCTGGGAGTGGATGGGCAACACCACGTTCTGCACCAGCCTGGCCGGTGACGAGCTGGGCCGGATCCCGTCCTGGGGCACCGACACCCGGCGCCACCACGACTACGAGCTGCAGAGCCCGTGCACGATGCTGGACGCGCCGCAGACGATCACCGAGCCGGTCATGATGCAGGCGGCGCAGGCCCGCGGGGCCAAGGTCCGGTTCGACACCGAGTACCTCTCGCACACGCAGGACGGGTCCGGCGTGACCACCCAGGTCCGCGACCGGCTCACCGGCGCGACCTACGGGATCCGCTCGAAGTACCTGGTGGGCGCGGACGGGGCCCGGAGCAAGGTCGCGGCCGACCTGGACCTGCCGTTCGAGGGCCCGGGCGCGGTGGGCGGCGCGCTGCACATCATCTTCGAGGCCGACCTCAGCCGGTTCGTCGAGTACCGGCCGTCGGTCCTGTACTGGATGGTGCAGCCGGGCTCCGAGAAGGAGGGCGTCGGGCTCGGCGTGCTGCGGATGATCAAGCCGTGGACCGAGTGGATGCTGATGTGGGGCTACGAGGTCGCCGCCGGCCCGCCGGAGATCACCGACGAGTTCGCCCGCGAACTGGCCGTGAATCTGGTCGGGACCGACGACTTCGAGATGCGGGTCACCTCCCGGCTGCCGTGGACGGTGAACCATCACTTCGCCACCACGATCGCCCGGGACCGGGTCTTCTGCGTGGGGGACGCCGTGCACCGGCACCCGCCGACCAACGGCCTCGGCTCCAACACCTCGATCCAGGACTCCTACAACCTGGCCTGGAAGCTGCACCACGTGGTGCAGGGCCTGGCCGCCCCGTCCCTGCTGGACACCTACAACACCGAGCGGGCCCCGGTCGCCCGCCAGATTGTCGAGCGGGCCAACCAGAGCATCGCCGACACCGGCCGCATCGTCGCGGCGCTCGACGTGGACGACACCACCGACGTCGGCAAGCTGAACCGGCAGCTCGCGCTGCGCAAGGCGCCCGGCCCGGAGGGCGAGAAGATCCGGGAGAGCCTGCGCGAGGCCATCGCCTACAAGGCGTACGAGTTCGACGCGCACGGCGTGGAGCACAACCACCGCTACGCCTCGGCCGCCGTCGTCCCCGACGGCACGGCGATGCCCGCGTTCACCCGCGACCCGGAGCTGTACGCCCAGCCGACCACCTGGCCCGGCGCGAAGCTGCCGCACACCTGGGTCACCCGTGACGGGCACCGCGTCTCGACACTGGACCTGGCCGGCCACGGGACGTTCAGCGTGTGGACCGGAATCGGCGGCCAGGCATGGGTGGATGCGGCGGAGGCGTTCTCGGCCGAGACGGGCCTGCCGGTCGTCCCGGTCTCGGTCGGCCCGGGCCAGCCGTTCGAGGACCCGTACGGCACGTGGGCCGAGCTCCGCGAGATCTCCGACGGCGGCGTGCTCGTGGTCCGCCCCGACCTGTACGTCGCGGCCCGGCACGTGAGCGCGCCCGACTCCGCCGGGACCGCCGCGCAGTGGCTCCGGCACGCCCTCACCTCGGTGCTCGGCACCGCTCTCGACGCAAAGTAATAAATGTATTACCTTTGGTAAATAGATCTGTTTTGCCCGGCTACCTCGTGCAGGGTCTGATGGCCGGGCTGGCCGATTAAGAGATCGCGTAGGCCCTTCGTTTCTCAACTCGCGCCTGGGGGGTGGGCGGGTTGGACGAGCTGCAACCTGGGGATCCGCGCCGGATCGGTCCGTACTGGCTGGAGGGACGGCTGGGCGCCGGGGGCATGGGTCGCGTCTACCTGGGCCGGTCACCGGGCGGCAGGCGTGTTGCCGTCAAGGCGATCCGGGCCGAGCTGGCCGAGAGCCCCGATTTCCGGACTCGGTTCGCGCGCGAAGTTTCTGCCGCCCGGCGAGTGAGCGGCATATTCACCGCGCCGGTGGTTGATGCTGACCTGGACGGACCGGTGCCATGGCTGGCGACCTCGTATGTCGTCGGCCCTTCGCTGGCCGCCGCAGTCGTCACCGGCGGGCCGCTGTCCGCTAGCTCCGTGCTGGAGTTGGCGGCCGGGCTGGCCGAGGGCCTGAGCGCGATCCACGCCGCAGGTGTGGTCCATCGCGATCTGAAACCCTCGAACGTGATCGTCGCGGATGACGGGCCACGAGTGCTCGATTTCGGCATCTCCCTTTCCGCGGAAGCGAGCGCGCTGACGCAGACGGGGATGGTAGTCGGCTCGCCCGGGTTCATGTCCCCGGAACAGGCAGAAGGCCGCGATGTGGGACCGTCCAGCGACATTTTCAGCCTGGGCGCGGTTCTGGCCTTCGCGGCCACGGGCCAGGGACCATTCGGCGCGGGATCCACGGCCGCGCTGGTCTACAGAGTCGTCCACAGCGAGCCGGAGACCGGCGCGCTGCCTGATGAGATCCGGCCACTGATCGAGCAATGCCTGGCCAAGGACCCGCGGCACCGGCCAACTGCGGCCCAGGTGCTCGGGGAAGCCAGTGCCGGCCGCCCGGCGGCGGCCTTTTTGCCCGCCCCGGCGAACGGGTCAGGCCCTGGGCAAGCCTCCGTCAACCCGCCGGCCGGTACCGGCGGGACTGACAGTCCCCCAGCACACTCCGCCACCGAGCAAGTGGCAGGTCCACGTTCATCCCCCGTAGGCACACCGATCTCAGCGACGACCACTTCGGCTAATGGAGCGCCCGCCTACGGCAGCCAGACCCTGGGACCAGAGCCTCGCCGAGGGTCCCGGCGCTGGCTGATAGCCGGCGCAGCGGTTCTCGTGCTCGTGGGAACCGGGGCCGGGGCTTTCTTCGCAGCCAGGACAGCCCAGGTGACTGGGCGCACGGCGGCCACCGCCGGCAGTGCTCGTGGGGCGAGACCCAGCCCGCTGGCGGCTTCGGCAACGCCCACTTCCTCACCGACCACCCAGGCGTCCGCGTCGGCCGCCCAGACTTCCTCGTCGGCTGCCCGGTCTGCGGGCGCCTCGGTCATGGCCACTCTCGGCTCGTACCTCGCGCAGAGCGCCTCAGTACGGCCGAGCATCCAGACCGCCATCGACGGTGTGCAGACCTGCTCTGAGACCCCCTCCAGCGGAGAGGCGACCATCCAGCAGGCGATCGATACGCGTCAGCGCATTCTGAGCTCGCTCCAGACGCTCACGGCGTCCGCCGTGCCGCACGGCGCGCAACTGGTCAGCGAACTATCCGCCGCGATGCAGAACTCAGTAAATGCCGATCGTGACTATCAGAACTGGATGGCGGATTCCGCTAGTTCGAACGGCGGATGTGGTTCCAGCCCCGCGCAGAACTCAAACTACCAAGCTGGCCAGAACGCCTCAGTCCAGGCGGTCACAGCCAAGAATGGTTTCCTGAACATCTGGAATCCGATGGCGCCTGGCTACGGCCAGGAGACTTACTCGAGTACAGACTTCTGATGTCGCGGGTCGCGTGGGTCCTTCCTCTGGTCATCCTGGTCCTCAGCTCCTGTTCGGGCACGGGCCCGGAAGTGACTCACGCGTTCACCAGCCAATCAAGAACCCCGGCCACCGCATCCCGCATCGCGGCAGCTTCCCCCTCGGTCTCGGCTACGGTGTCCACGAGATCCCCGGCGGCCGCCCGGCCAGCACCTAGCCGCATTCCGGATTCAGCCCGCGATAATGACTCCTCGCCCCCGGCAGTGCCGATGAGCAGCGGCGGTGGTCCCGGACGATTTCCCCCTACCGCGAACGGGAGCCTCGACCGCAAGGTCGTTCTCGTGGACCCAGGTCACAACGGGGGAAACGCCGGCGCACCGTCGATCATCAATCGCCTGATCTGGAACGGCCGGGAAAGCGAGACGTGTGACACGACTGGCACCCAAACCGATAGCGGCTACACCGAGGCCCAGTTCAACTGGAACGTGGCGCGCTATCTGACTGCCGATCTCCGCGCGGAAGGCGCGACGGTCGTGCTCACCCGCACGTCGAACACAGGCGTAGGACCCTGCGTTACGCAGCGGGCCGCCATAGGTAACGTCGCCCACGCCAACGCAGGCGTTTCCATCCACGCCGACGGCGGTCCAGCGAACGGGCGTGGGTTTGCCATCCTTGAACCAGTCGACGATGCAACCAACGCCGCCGTCGTCGGGCCCTCGGCCATCCTGGGCGCCGATCTCCGGTCGGCGATCGCCACAGGGACGGGTGAGCCGGTGAGCTCTTACGACGGGGTGAACGGAATCCAGCCCCGCAACGATCTGGCCGGCATCAACCTATCCACCATCCCCAAGGTTTTCGTCGAATGCGCCAACATGCGCAACGCTGCTGACGCCAGTCTGGTCACTTCTCCCGCCTGGCAGGCCAAAGCGGCCCGGGCGATCGCAACGGGCCTGACCCACTTCCTCAACGGACGCCAGGGCTTATTTCCACTCCTTCGACGGGCCAGAACTGAAGTGGGATTGGGCGACCTCCCTGGCCGCCGCTCAGCGGTGGCTGCGGGACAGCACCGACGGCAGGAGCTTCGCCGACATTGCGGACTGGAGCGCATACACCTACGTTGGCGGGATGACCGCCCCGGGCAGTACGCAGAACGGTTCCAGAACGGGGTACGCACGTGACTGACGATCCGGACGCCCAGCTAGTGAGCGCTGCCGAGACGATCCGGGACGAGCTGGACACCCTCGTGCCCGTGGACGCGGAGACGCTCGGCGCCGCATTGGATGAACACATCGCGAAAGCAAGAGCGGCTCCCGCAGCGGAACGGCCCGCCACCGTCGTCGACATTGTCAAGATGCTCACGCGCCATGAGCCGACCCGCAGGCGCCTCGTTCAGCTCGTCCCCATAACCGTGGCGGAGCGCGGCGTAGCCGCCGCGGGCGCGTGGGCGTCAGACCAAATCCTCGCAGGCAGCCCAGCGGACGTGTGGGCACAGTACTGGACGCTTGCCAGCGACCCAGCGGACGATAAGGGCGATGAGGGGCTAGTCAAAATCATCTGCCAAACCTGCCGCCACGAGAACAAGCTGGCGTTCCTTCCGCCGGCCGACGATCCACCGCAATGCCAGAACCCGGAGGGGCCGTCACACCCCCTGAAGATGCCCTGAGCCAGTGTTCGCCACTGCTATCTCCACCGTGACCGGCGTCCTCGACCGCCGCTTCCTGCGCAATTCTTTCGCTCTCAGCCTGGCGTTCATCGTGCTCTGCGGCGTGGTCGCGCTCGCCGGGAATGGCCAGCTCGGCGCCGCCATCACCATCTGGCAATCGTGGCGGGCGCCGGTTCAGCTGCTCGCCGCCGCCGCCTTTATCGCCACGGTCTGGGTGGTGGCCGCCGTCGTCCAGAGCCAGATCCGCTCGATCACGCAGGCATTCGAGGGCTACTGGAGCGGACCACTGCGCCCCCTGCGGCGTTACGGTGAAAAGCGGCACTGGCAGCGGCTCGACAAGCTGCGCTCGCAGCAGCAGGCGGCTCAGATATACGCCCGGTACCCGCTGTCCCGCAATGAGGTCAGGGCGACCCGGCTCGGTAACATCCTGCGAGCGGCAGAATGCTATCCCCGCGACCGCTATGGGGCGGACTCGGTCCTGGTATGGCCGCGGCTCTATCCGCTGCTGCCGGACAACATCATCACGGGCATCGGGCAGGCACGTGAATCGCTGGAGTTCCTGCTGGTACTGTCCGCCCTCGCGGCGGCCTTCGGAACAGTGTCCGGAATCTACCTGATCGTGGTGATGGCCCCGGTGTGGCTGTTCCTCGTCTGCGTCTGGGGTGCGTTCGCCGTCGCCATCCTGGCTTACCGCTCCAGCCTGGGCGCGGCGCTGCTCTACGCCGAGGTTCTCCGGTCGACGTTCGACATGCACCGGCTCGACATTTTCAGCAACATGCGGCTGCCCGCGCCGGCGAATGCCGCCGCCGAGCGGCAGCGCTGGACCGAGTTCAGCCGCCTCGTGCTCCGCAACGTTCCGCTGCCGCAGCCCTACCCGCCACCTCCACCGTGATGGCGAACCCGCGGGCCGCTGCGCACCGCCGGGCCTGGCCGAGGATCTCCCTGACCATGTGCACGGCGGTCGCCGTCTTCGTCGCCGGTGCCGCTGGTGGCACATGGCTGGGTATCGACGGCGCGCGGACCGAGCGCGTCGTCGTGGTCACTCGTGACCTGTCAGGCTTTCGCGCCGTATCGGCCGCCGACGTGACCCTCCGGAAGATGGCCCGCTCGGCCGTCCCGCCCGGTGCGATGCGGTCGCTCGGCTCCGTTCGCGGTCACTACGTGCTGCGACCGCTGCACGCCGGGCAGATCGTGGTCCAGCACGCTGTCGGTCCGCCAGCGGCGGCGCCCGGCCTCGTCGTGGTCCCGCTGTCGGTGGGCAACGACAGCGCAGCCTGGATCCGCGACGGCGCCCTGGTTGACCTGCTGCTGGCTCCGACCGGGCCGGGGGGCAGGGCCGTAGTGATACGGCAGGTCCTCGTCGTCGACCAGCGGAAGACCGCGGCCGGCGGCCATCTCGTGTTCGTCGCGGTCCCGCGCGATCGCGAATGCGCCATCGCCCGGGTCGCTGGGCGTGGACGGGCGATCCTCGCCGAGGTGCCGGGCAGCGGGACCTGACGCGAGCCGCGGACGACCCCGTCATCACCGTGGTGCTCACCCGCCAGCGGCTACCGGACCGGCTCTGCAGCACCCGGGGGGACGGCCTGGCCAGACCCCCGAGCCGGCCATCGAGTGGTCACTGCTTCAGGGGCGCTGGTGTTGCTCCAGCGCGGCCAGCCGCAGCTCCAGCTGGTCGATCCGGTGCCGCAGGATCTCCAGCTCCGCCTGGTCCGCGAGCCGGCGTTCCGCGGTCCGGCGCAGCCGCGGCGACGCCTCGGCCCGGCCGGCCACCATCGCGAGCGGCACCAGCCGCTGCGGGCCGTGCGGGCCGTCGACCAGCCGCGACGGGATCTGCCCCGAGCGGTACCAGGTCCGCAGCGCGGCCCGCGACGCCCCGGTCTCGCCGGCGGCCCGCTCCAGCGTCACCCAGTCCGAGCCTTCCAGCTGGGCGTTCAGCTCGAGTTCGAGCTCCCAGTCGTCGAGCCGGTCTTCCCATTCCACCGCCGCACCTCCACCGCCGCCGCGCCGCTTCCGTTATTGCCCGCAACGAGAACCATACTATTAGCATGGTATTGACAGGGTCTAGAGCCTCGGGCGACAGTAGGCCCATGTTCGAGCGATTCACTAACCGAGCCCGCCGCGTGATCGTCCTGGCCCAGGAAGAGGCCCGCGGGCTGAACCACAACTACATCGGCACCGAGCACCTGCTGCTCGGGCTGCTGGAGCCGGGCGGTATCGCCGCCCAGGCCCTGAGCCGTTTCGGGATGACGCAGACCGGGACGCGGGACGAGGTCACGGCCCGGGTCAGCCGGGGCAGCGGGTCATCCTCGGGACGCATCCCGTTCACCCCGCGGGCGAAGAAGGTCCTCGAGCTCTCGCTGCGCGAGGCCCTCAGCCTGCACCACAACTACATCGGCACCGAGCACATCCTGCTCGGGCTGGTCCGTGAGGGTGAGGGGGTCGCCGCGCAGATCCTGACCGAGCACGCCGGTGAGCTGACCGCGGTCCGCCAGGCGGTACTCGATCTGCTCCCGGCGGCGGAGGCGCTGCACGGCCGCCGCTGGCTGCGCCGGCGCAACGTGACTCTCGACGTCAGCGAGGCGGATGAGCCGGACGAGATGGGCGAGCCGGGGGGGATGCGGACCACTCCCGCAGCCGATGCCGGACTGGCCGAAGCGGCCCGGCTGGCCGAGGGGCAGCCCGTCGGATCCCATCACCTGCTGCTCGCCGCGCTGGCGGATCCGGACAGCGTCGCGGCCAAGACCCTGACCGCGCTCGGCGTGAACCTGGACGAGGCGCGCGAGGCACTCCGCCACGCCGAGGTCACCGGCACCAGCGACGAGCAGCCCGAGGAACGGGGCCGGCGTCACATGGCCGTTCGGGTGACCGGAGGCGGCCTCGTGCTCGAGGTGACCGACCCGGCGCTCCAGGCGCTGGCCCAGGCGGCTGTCGAAGCCCTCGGTGACCAGGCCCCGGAGCCTGGCACCATCCCTGGTGGCCTGCCGGCCGGCGGGAGCCTGGCCCAGGTCTGGCTGGCCCTGCGCGACAGCCTGGAAGACATCCGCCAGCGTGCGGCCGGCGGCTCACGCGAGCCCGGTGACTCCAGCGCACAGGAGGAGGGCCAGGAAGGCGGCCCGGAGAAGGGCCGGCCCGCCGCGTAAAGCCCGGGGAACCAGGTAAGGCGCGACCGCGCTGGGGGCCCCCGAGTCCCCGGCGCGGCCGCGCCGGTCCCGGATCGCTACTCCCCCGAGGCCTCCGGCTCGGCGGCCGGCCGCCAGAGGCGGCGGTCGGTCCGTGCGGGCCGTGACCGGGTCTCGCTGGGCAGCGGGCTGGCCGCCTCGATCAGCGCGCGGCGCAGCGGCCGCTCGTCCACCCGCGGGGTCGCATCGGGCTGGCGGTAACCGGCCGTCCCCGGCTGGCCGTTCGGGTCGTCGGTGATCTCGCTGAGCGTGCCCGCTCCCTGGTGGATGGCCCGGGCGTTGTCGATGGCCTGGTCCGCGAGCGCGATCGGCCGGCCCGCCCGGGAGATGCCGCCCGCGGCCACCCGCTCGGCCTTCAGCACCCGCCGCGCGACGATGTGCTCCAGGCGGGCCGCCCGCCGCTGCATCCGGTCGGCCCGGACCTGCGAGCGGCTGAGCACGCCCGCCAGCGCACCGAGCCGGTCGATTTCGTCGGAGCCATCGAGCGCGTGGACCGAGATGACCATGATGTTGGCCAGGACACTCACGGCGGTCAGCGCGGCCGCCACCGTGACCGCGGTCGCGGTGGCGCCGTTGCCCAGGGCCATCAGCACCTCAGAACGCATCCGGGCGAACATCAGCAGGCCCAGCACGATCAGGCCGCCGGCGCACGCCCCGACGATGATCGTGGTCAGCCCGTCCAGGTCGGCGGCCGGGACCGTGCCCGAGTGATCCTTGTGCATCCGCAGCCGGTGCCCGGCGAACGCGAAGCAGCCGTAGGACACCACGGTGATCATCGCGGCCAGGCCGGCCGCGAACGTGAGTTCCGGTGACATCGGCGCCCGCCAGTTGACGTTGGTGATGCCGGACAGGAAGTAGAGCAGCAGGAAGAAGTCGAAGATGAGGACCACCCGCGGCAGCCAGCGGAACCACCGGGGCAGCCGGTGGTGCTTGCGCGAGCCCTGGTTCCGTTCCGCCGCCACCCGCCGGTCCAGGGCGGCATGCTCGGCCAGAGTCCGCGCGAACGTCCGCCGACCGCCGTCAGGATGCCGGACGTGCTCGTCAGGCTGGAAGCTGATCCGGTCGTAGAGGAAGGCCCGCCGGACCTTCAGCCGGCCGGTTCGCCCGGCCATCCAGCCGATTCGCCGGGCGGTGCGGCGGATCAGCCCGTCGGCCCGCCGTTTGGCGATGCCGCGCACGACCGTCTCGCCGTAGGTCGCCTCGCCCGGGTCGTGCGGGGCGGCGATGCCTTCCTGCTCCGCCACCAGGGCCCGGATCGCGGGCCGGGAGGACCGCCCCGGGTGCCCCGCCCGGGTCCGGGCGAGCCGCATAACCGCCCGGGGAGCCCGCCGCCGGCGCCGGTCGGCTTCGGCGAGATCGACGGAGTGCAGTGCGGCGACGACCGGGACCGGCTGAAGCGTGTCGCCGGCCGGGGACGCCGGCGTCCGGCCGGCCGCCCGGGGTGCGGGCTGAGCCTGGTCCCCGGTGACCAGGGTGAGGTCGGACCGGCCGCCCGTAGACGGCTGCCGACCGGGGAGGCGTGGGGTTCTCATCGTGGGGCTCCGTCCGGCTGGGGTTAATCGACTGGGGTGAATCGAC
The DNA here is from genome assembly GCA_025964635.1 of Actinomycetes bacterium. Classification (GTDB taxonomy): domain Bacteria; phylum Actinomycetota; class Actinomycetes; order Streptosporangiales; family Streptosporangiaceae; genus RYN-230. The sequence goes on from JAOPYP010000269.1 coordinate 13,817, forward strand.
TGGGCTTACGGGACTGCGGCGGCGGTGACGATGACGACCCGGCGCAGCTGGGCGCATCTGCTCTCGTCGAGGGCTCCGTGCACGGTGCAGGTCTGGTGGTCGGTGCCGACGCCGCGGACCTGGGTGATCCGGGCCGCCGGCACGCCCAGGGCGACCAGCCGGTTCTCGACGGCCCGCGCCCGGAGGAGGCTGAGCCGGTCGTTGTAGGCGGCGGTCCCGCCGTCCGGGGAGGCCTGCCCGGTGATCGACACGACGTTGCGGCCGCGGGTCGCCTGCTCCGCGATCGGCCCCAGATACCTGTCCGCGGCGCTGACCAGCGCGGAACTGTTGAAGCGGAACAGCAGGTCAGCGGGCACGATCGACTTCACCCGCTGATGCGGTCCGGCGATGCTCCGCACGGCGGGAACCGGGACGACCGGCACGGGCACGGCGGACCGCGAGGGCCGCAG
>JAOPYP010000272.1 GCA_025964635.1 Actinomycetes bacterium
CCGCGGGGTCACCGGCGACCTGGGCGTGGCCGGCACCGCGGCGGTGGCCTTCCAGGAGCCCCGGCTGCTGCCCTGGCGGCGGGTCTGGGCCAACGTGGGTCTCGGGCTGCGCACCGGCGACGCCAAGGGGGTGGCCCTGGAGGCGCTGGAGGAAGTCGGCCTGGGCGCCCGGGCCAGCGCCTGGCCGCTGACCCTGTCCGGCGGCGAGGCCCAGCGGGCGGCCCTGGCCCGGGCGCTGGTCCGCGAGCCCAGCCTGCTCCTGCTGGACGAGCCGTTCAGCGCGCTCGACGCGCTGACCACGATCACCATGCACCGGCTGGTGCTCCGGCTGTGGGCGCATCACCAGCCCGCGGTGCTGCTGGTCACGCACGACGTGGATGAGGCCCTCTCCCTCTCGGACCGGGTGCTGGTGCTGGCCGGCGGCCAGATCGCGGTGAGCGAGCGCATCGAGGTCCCCCGGCCGCGGGAGCGCGACCACCCGGAACTCGCCGCCCTGAGAACCCGACTGCTCATCGAGCTCGGCGTCGTCACGGAAGGATGATCATGATCAGCAAATTCTTCACGCGCACGCAGCCCCGCCCCGTCCCGGCCGGCCCGGTCTCCGCCGGCCCGGTCTCCGCCGGCCCCGTCTCCGCCAGCCCCGTCTCCGCCAGCCCTGTCTCGGCCGGCCCGGTCTCCGCCGGCCCTGTCCCGGCGGTGCGGCGGCGGCGGGGGCTTCCCGCCGCCGCGGCCGTGGCCCTCCTCGCTCTCATCGCCGCGGGCTGCTCCTCGTCCGGGGCCAGCAGCAGCTCAGGGTCCTCCACCGCGAGCGCCAAGACCGCCAACGTGTCCAGCGTCGTCCTGCACGTCGGCGACCAGGCCGGCTCGGGCTCCCAGGCACTGCTCACCGCGGCCGGGCTGATCAGCAAGCTGCCGTTCAAGATCGAATGGTCCGACTTCACCTCCGGGCCGCCGATGCTCCAGGCCATGGGCTCCGGCGCGGTCGACATCGGCAGCGTGGGCGACGCCCCGCCGGTGTTCGCGGCCGCGGGCGGGGAGAAGGTGGCCATCGTCGGCGCGGTCACGGCCGGCCCGAACGCCTCCGCGATCGTCGTGCCGGCCAACTCGCCGATCCACTCGGTCGCCCAGCTCAAGGGCAAGAAGATCGCGGTCGCGCAGGGCAGCTCAGCGGACTATCACCTGCTCACCGTGCTCAACAAGGCCGGCCTGTCGGTCCACGACGTCAGCCTGGACTACCTCCAGCCCGCGGACGGCCTGGCCGCGCTGACGTCCGGCCACGTGGACGCGTGGGACATCTGGTCCCCTTACATCGAGCAGGTCGTGGGCCAGAACCACGCCCGCATCCTGGTCAACGGGACCGGGTACGGCGCCCCGTACTCATTCGCGGTCGCGTCCCGCGCCGCGCTGGCCGACCCGGCCAGGGCCGCCGCGATCCGCGACTACCTGAAGATCCTCAACCAGGCCTACGTGTGGGGTAACTCGCACGTGACCACCTGGGCGTCGGTGTGGGCCAAGGCCACGGGGCTGCCGCAGAGCGTCATGCTCAAGGCGGCTCAGGACTCCGCCAAGACTCCGGTCCAGATCACCCCGGCCGTGGTCAGCGCCGAGCAGTCCGTGTCCAACGCGTTCACCACCGCCGGCCTGATCCCCGGCCACGTGGACTTCAAGAACTTCTCGGACTCCAGCTTCAACGACACGGTCGGAGGTGCCTCATGACGCTGACGTTCCACTGGTTCCTGCCCACCACCGGCGACGGCCGGTCGATCATGGGCCGGGGGCACAGCCTCCCCCCGGCCGGGGCACCAGGCAGCCCGGCCGGGCGGCCGGACGCCCCGCACATCCGGGGCGCGGCCGTGCAGGAGCGGCCGCCGGACATCGAGTACCTGGCCCAGGTGGCCCGCTCGGCCGAGCAGTTGGGCTTCGAGGCCGTGCTGACCCCGACCGGCACCTGGTGCGAGGACGCGTGGCTGGTCACCGCCGCGCTCACCCGGGAGACCAGCCGCCTCAAGTTCCTGGTCGCGTTCCGGCCCGGGCTGACCTCCCCCACCCTGGCCGCCCAGATGGCCGCCACCTACCAGCGGCTGTCCGGTGGCCGGCTGCTGCTCAACGTGGTGACCGGGGGCCAGGCCGACGAGCAGCGGCGGTTCGGTGACTACCTGTCGCACGACGAACGGTACGCCCGGACCGCCGAGTTCCTGGCCATCGTCCGGGGCGCGTGGACCGGCGAGCCGTTCGACTTCCGCGGCGAGCACTACCAGGTGGACGGGGCCACCGTGCTGCGCCCGCCGGACCCGGTGCCGGGCGTCTACTTCGGCGGCTCCTCGCCCGCGGCCGGTGTCGTGGCGGCCTTGTCCGCGGATGTCTACCTGACCTGGGGCGAGCCCCCGGCGCAGGTGGCGGAGAAGCTGGCCTGGATCCGGGAGCTGGCCGCGGCCCAGGGCCGCACGCTGCGCTTCGGCATCCGCCTGCACGTGATCACCCGGGACACCGAGGCGGACGCGTGGGCCGAGGCCAGCCGGCTGCTCGACTTCCTCGACCCCGCGGAGATCACCACGGCCCAGCGGATCCTCGGGGCCAGCGAGTCGGTCGGCCAGGACCGGATGCGCGCCCTGCACGCCGCCTACCGCCACGGCGGCTCCGCCCAGGACCTGGAGATCTACCCGAACCTGTGGGCCGGCGTCGGGCTGGTCCGCGGCGGGGCCGGCACCGCCCTGGTGGGCAGCCATGAGCAGGTCGCCGACCTCATCGAGGAGTACGCCTCCCTCGGCATCAGCGAGTTCATCCTGTCCGGCTACCCGCACCTGGAGGAGGCCTACTGGTTCGGCGAGGGCGTCCTGCCCGAGATCCGCCGGCGTGAGTCAGCCGCGGGCAACTCGGGCCGGACGCGGCTGCGGGCCAGCGCCTAGGACGCCCGCTCACACCCGGAAGGAACCGCCCGAGCACATGACCGTGATCGCCCCCCAAGGAGGACTGTTGAGCTTCGTCGTACTGGCCGCCAACCCCAGGCCGCAATCCAGGACCCTGCAGATCGCGCGGCTGGCCGCGGAGGCGGTCAGCCGCGCCGCCGGGCTGCCCGGCGGGCACCAGGTCATCGACCTGTCCGGGCTGGCCCGGCGGCTGCTGCTGGACGAGCCGTCGCCCGCGGTCGAGGACGCGCTGGAGCAGGTCAGGCAGGCGGACCTGCTGCTCGTGGCCAGCCCCACCTACAAGGGCACCTACACCGGGCTGCTGAAGGTCTTCCTCGACCGCCTGGACTACCAGGCGCTGTCCTCGGTCATCGCCCTGCCGATGCTGGTCATGCGGGTACCGAACCACGCGCTCGCGGTCGACCTGCACCTGCGGCCGCTGCTGCTGGAGCTGGGCGCCTCCACCCCCGCACCCGGCCTGGCCTTCCTCGAACCGGACCTGGCCGAGCCCGGCCCGGTGCTGGATTCGTGGGCGGCCCGGGTGGCCGCCGCGCTCGGCCGCTGCGCCGCACTGGCCGCGCCCGGCGAGCCAACCCCCGATTCCGCAACGACAACCGCTCCCGGCCGGTCCCCGGCCACGGTCCTGGCCACCTGAGCGGCACCGCCGTACCGGACAACCCCCGAAGGAGGCCGCGGCCATGAGCAGCCCTCAGCGGCAGCTGCACTTCAACGCGTTCCTGATGTGTTCCGGGCACCACGAGGCCGCGTGGCGGCTGCCGGAAAGCAACCCGTTCGCCAACACCGACCTCGGCCACTGGCGTGACCTGGCCCAGATCGCCGAGCGGGCGACGTTCGACTCGCTGTTCCTGGCCGATGGGCCCGCGGTGCGCGCCAACCCGGAGTTCCGCCCGGCCGGGGCGCTGGAACCGACCATCCTGCTCACCGCGCTGGCCGCGGCGACCAGCCGCATCGGGCTCATCGCCACCGCGTCGACCACCTACAACGAGCCGTACAACCTGGCGCGGCGATTCGCCTCCCTGGACCACGTCAGTGGCGGCCGGGCCGGGTGGAACATCGTGACCACGGCCGACACCGCGTCCGCGCAGAACTTCGGCCTCGACGACCGGCCCGGCCACCGGGAGCGCTACGCCCGGGCCGCCGAGTTCGTGGACGTGTCCAGCCGGCTCTGGGACAGCTGGGAGGACGGCGCCGAACTGGGTGACAAGGCGGGCGGCATCTACGCCGACGTGACCCGGATCCACCGGGTGGACTACGAGGGCCGCTACTTCCGGGTCCGCGGCCCGCTCAACGTGCCCCGGCCCCCGCAGGGCCGCCCGCTCCTGGTCCAGGCCGGATCGTCGCAGGACGGCCGGGATTTCGCGGCCCGCTACGCGGAGGCCATCTTCACTGCGCAGCAGACCCTGGCCGACGGCCAGGAGTTCTACGCGGACATGAAGCGGCGGGCCCGCGGGCTGGGCCGTGACCCCGGGCAGCTGAAGATCCTGCCGGGCATCGTGCCGGTGATCGGCTCGACCGAGGCGGAAGCCCACGCGCTCAGTGACGAGCTGGAGGAACTGATCATCCCGGCGTACGGCCTCGCCCAGCTGGCCAAGACGCTGGAGGTGCCACCGGGCTTGCTGGACCTGGACCGGCCCCTGCCCGCCGAGGTGTTCGGCCGCCCGCTGGTCGAGGGAGCGCAGAGCCGCGCGCAGCTGATCACCGACCTGGCCCGGCGGGAGAACCTCACCGTCCGCCAGCTGATCGGCCGCCTCGGCGGCGGCCGCGGGCACCGCACCTTCACCGGCACCCCGGAGCAGGTCGCGGACACCATCCAGGACTGGTTCGACCGGGGCGCCGCCGACGGGTTCAACGTGATGCCCGCCGCGCTGCCGTCGGGCCTCCGGGCCTTCGCCGACCACGTGATCCCGATTTTCCGCCGGCGCGGGCTGTTCCGCACCGAGTACACCGGCCGGACCCTGCGGGAGCACTACGGGCTCCCGCGGCCGGGCAGCCAGTTCACCCCGGCCCGGCCCCGCGGCGTGCCGGAACCAGTCGCCTGACCACGGGTCCCGCGGGCCGCACGAGCCCGCGGGACCACCGAATCCCCCGCTGCCGGGCCGTCACGGCAGCGGCCGCTAGCCGAAGGCAGGTCCTGTGACCCCTCCCCCGCCCGCCGCCCTCCGCTCCCTGTCCGCCCCCGCCGTGTCCTCCTGCGGCGGGCCCGCCGCTGGTGCGCCCGTCAGTGGTGTGCCTGCCCCGGGCGGCGGACGCGCCCTGCCCAGCGTGGACGCGGCGGTGTTCCGCCAGGCGCTGGCCCGGCATCCCGCGGGGGTGGCCATCGTGACCCTGCGCGGGCCGGCGGGCCTGACCGTGACGTCCTTCAGCTCGGCCAGCCTGGACCCGCCGCTGGTGTCCTTCTACATTGGGCACGGGTCGTCCAACTGGCCCGCGGTGCGGGCGGCGGAGTATTTCGCGGTCAACCTGATGGATCACGGCCAGGAGGCGGTGGCGGCGAGGTTCGCCCGCAAAGGGG
>JAOPYP010000275.1 GCA_025964635.1 Actinomycetes bacterium
CGTCGACCTCGGCGTCAGCGCGGTCTTCCCGGTCCAGGAGGTGGCGGACGCCCATCGCGTGTTCGAGGCCAGGGCGGCGCGCGGAAAGCTGGTGCTCGCGCTGTGAGTCAGCCAGCTCTTCGCGCCCGCTCACACACGTGTGCAAACGGGTCACCATAAGGTAACTAAGAGCTACCCTGGAGCAATTTCAGCCAAGGAGGCTGCGTGGACGAACGGCTGGCGGCGGCCATCTCCCACTGGGCGCCGCGTTTCACCATGAACGGCGTCACCGCGGGTGACTTCGAGCGGATCACGAGCGGTCTGGAGCGCTGGGCGGACTGGTGCTCGGCGTGGAGCGCAGTGGCTGCCGAGCACGAGCAACTCGGCCGGGACGCCCTGGCCGCCGGACGGGACAGGTCCGCGGGAGCGCACCTGTCCCAGGCGGCGGTCTACTACCACTTCGCCAAGTTCCTGTTCGTCGATGACCTGGACCAGATGCGCACGGCGCACATGGCGGCGGTGCGGTGCCTGGACGACGCGCTGCCCTACCTCGATCCGCCCGGCCAGCGGATCGAGATCCCGTTCGAGGGATCGCACCTGGTCGGCATCTTGCGCCGGCCGGGCGGAGAGGGACCGCACCCGGTGATGCTCATGATCCCGGGACTGGACTCAACGAAAGAGGAGCTGCGGTCCACCGAGGAGCTTTTCCTGGAGCGGGGAGTCGCCACCTTCAGCGTGGACGGCCCCGGCCAGGGCGAGGCCGAGTACGACCTCGCGATACGCGGTGACTGGGAGGTCCCCGGTGCGGCCATCATCGACCGGCTCGTGGCCGAGCCCGGCCTGGATGCAGGACGGATCGGCGTGTGGGGTGTGAGCCTCGGCGGCTACTACTCGCCGCGGGTGGCGAGCGGCGACGACCGGGTACAAGCGTGTGTCGCGCTGGCCGGGCCATTCACGTTCGCCGACGGCTGGGACAGCCGGCCGGTGCTCACCCAGGAGGCGTTCCGGGTCCGGTCCAAGTCGCCGGACATGGCTTCGGCCCGGGCGGCGGCGGCCGGGCTCAGCATGGAAGGCCGCGCGGAACTGATCCGCTGCCCGCTGCTGGCGGTGACCGGCAAGCGGGACCGGCTCATCCCGTGGGAGCACTCCGCCCGCCTGGTCAAGGAGGCCAGCGGGCCGGCCGAGCTGCTGCTGCTGGAGGAAGGCAACCACGGCTGCGCCAACCTGGCGCCTTTCCACCGCTACCTCACGGCGGACTGGGTGGCTGAGCAGCTGGGTGGCTATCCGGCCTGATCCGCTCGCCGAGGCGGCCTCTCCGACGGGCGCCGCCCTGTGCAGCGCCACCGCAGCACCAGGTCATGGCCGGGTAGGTGGGCGGAGTCGCGGGTTATCCGCCGGGGTCCGGGGCCTGATCGGCGAAGACGCGGCTGGCGCGGACGTCGGATTCGCTGATCTCGATGAGTGAGTCCCGGCCGATGGTCCCGCTCGCCGCGACCAGCCGCCGGGCCTGGCGCAGCCGCATCCGGTCGATGGCGTTGCGGATGCTGCGAGCGTTGGCGAACCGGGGCTGGGTCATCCGCAGCCCCACGTACTCCGTGAGCGCCGCCTGGGCCGGCCCGGACAGCTGGTACTGCTCCCGGTCCAGCATCTGCCCCGCGATCTGCATCAGCTCGTCCAGGGTGAAGTCCGGGAAGTCGATGTGGTGCGCGACCCGCGAGGCCATCCCGGGATTGGACCGGAAGAACACGTCCATCCGGTCGGCGTACCCGGCCAGGATCACGACCAGGTCCTCCCGGTGCGCCTCCATGAACTGGAGCAGGATCTCGATGGCCTCCTGGCCGTAGTCCCGCTCGTTCTCCGGCCGGTACAGGTAGTACGCCTCGTCGATGAGCAGCACCCCGCCCATGGCACGCTTGAGCACGTCCTTGGTCTTGGGCGCGGTGGGCCCGACATACTGGCCGACCAGGTCGTCGCGGGTCACGCTGACCAGCTGCCCCGTGCGGAGATAACCGAGCTCGCGCAGCATCTCGCCCATGTGCATGGCCACCGTCGTCTTGCCGGTCCCGGGGCTGCCGGTGAAGCACATGTGCAGGCTGGGCCGCGACGACGTGAGCCCGTACCGCTGCCGGAGCCGGTCGATCAGCAGCAGCGCGGCGATCTCCCGGACCCGGGCCTTGACCGGGGCCAGCCCGACGAACTCCCGGTCGAACTCCTCGAGCATCTGGGACAGGCGCTGGGCCTGCTGCTCCTCGCCCAGCTCCACGGTGTCGTCAGCGGACAGTGCTGGCCCAGCCGGCGACTCCCCGGAACCGGGCTGTTCTGCTGAGCCGTTCGTCCCGGCGCGGCCCGGGCCGGGACGGGGCATGGCGAAACCGCCTGGGGCCGGGCCCGCAGCCGCGTTCATCCCCGGGCAGGTCCGGGGTGACCGGCGCCGTTGTGGTTTTCGTTGCGGCCATAACGCTCGCCCGCGGGGCGCTGCGCGGCGTAAGCCTGCAGCGAGTACCGGATCTGCCGGTCGCTGCCCTCCTGGCGGTCCAGGCGGA
>JAOPYP010000276.1 GCA_025964635.1 Actinomycetes bacterium
GGCCCGCTGGCGCGCGGCCAGCGTGGCCGCCAGGACCGCGGTGAGCGCGGCCAGTTCCTCCGCGCTGGGGTGGCCCGACACCACCGACAACAGTGGGCGGCCGCCCGGCTCCTCGGTCATGATCTGCCGCTCCCGATCCCGAACTGACGCCGGACCCGTTCCCAGAACGCGTCCCGCAGCCACTCTCGTGCCTCCTGATAGGGCCGCAGCGACGCGCCGAGCTCCTTTTCCGCCTCGACCAGCAGTTCCTTATCGATCACCGGCGGCAGGATCGGACCGGGCAGCAGGTCCCGGATGTTGTCCTCGCCCCGGGTGAGGATCCACTTCTGGGCCACGTGCTCGCCAGCTTCCTCGACTCGCTGCCGGTCCGGGCCCAGCCTGCTGGGCAGGGCAGGCTGGCCCAGTGCCGACGGGCCCAGAGATGACGGACCCAGAGAAGACGGCCCCAGAGAAGACGGCCCCAGTGCCGACGGCCCCAGGGACGACGGCCCCAGGGCGGGCTGGCCGAGCGGCGGCTGGCTGACCGAGGGCTGGCTGAGGGCCGGGTGCGGGGCCGGGCGGTGCGGCGGCCGCGGGCCGTGGCGGCGCTCGAACAGCTGGGCGGGGGAGGGCACGCCGGCCGCCGGGGCGGGCAGACTGGCCGCCGGGGCGGACGGCACCGGCTCGGGCGGCGGGATCCTGGTGAAATATGGCTCCAGGAACGCCCGGTCGAGCACCTCCACGGTGTCGGACTCCCAGACCAGTCGCTCGGCCTGGTTCGTGCCGAATGGCGGTTCCACGCCCCACAGGTGCACGCGGACGCCGTACGCCTGGGCCGCCTCGACCGCGGGCACCATGTCCTCGTCGCCGGCCACCAGCACCGCGTCGGTGACCGCCCGGTGCCGGGCCAGCGCTTCCATGTCCGCGCGGATCTGCGCGTCCACGCCCTTCTGCTGGCCGCGCGCGTTCAGGTTGCCCAGCCGCAGCTTCACCCGGGCCATCTGGGCGATCACCCGCTGGTCGATGGTGGGCACCCGGTCCCGGGCCGCGTCGTACCAGTAGACCCGGAGCAGCTCGCCCCGGACCAGGCCGTCGGCGTGCCGGGTGAGCGCCTGGATCAGCTTGTCAGTGTCGACGCGGTACTCGCGCCGGGAGCCGACGCTGAACAGGAGTTCCCCGGCCGCGGCGTAGATGTAGCCGACATCGATCATGATCGCGTAGCGCGCGAGCGTGGGCAGCGGCGAGACGATGTCGGTCATGGCACTCACGACTCTACTGCCGGACCCGGCCTTCCCGGGGCGGAAGGAGACCCGGAGTTCGTCTCTGTGTAGTCGAATGACTACTATGCGCGCAATCAGGGATTCGCGCTATTCAGCTTCACCGCGCCGGCCGGCCTGGGTCACGCTTACAGGGGGATGTTGCCGTGCTTCTTCGGCGGCATCGTCTGCCGCTTGGTGCGCAGCGCCCGGAGCGCGCGGGTGACCTGGGCCCGGGTCTCGGCCGGCCGGATCACCGCGTCCACGTACCCGCGCTCCGCCGCGATGTACGGGTTGGCCAGCGTGTCCTCGTACTCCTCGACCCGCTGGGCCCGCAGCGCGTCCGGGTCCTCGGCGCTGGCCAGTTCCCGCCGGTACAGGATGTTCACCGCGCCCTGCGCGCCCATGACCGCGATCTGGGCCGTGGGCCAGGCGAGGTTGATGTCCCCGCCGAGATGTTTGGAGCCCATCACGTCGTAGGCGCCGCCGTACGCCTTGCGGGTGATCACTGTGATCTTCGGCACGGTCGCCTCGGCGTAGGCGTAGATCAGCTTGGCGCCGCGCCGGATGATCCCGCCCCACTCCTGCCCCGTGCCGGGCAGGAAGCCGGGCACGTCCACGAACGTCAGCACCGGGATGTTGAAGCAGTCGCAGGTCCGGACGAACCGGGCCGCCTTCTCCGCGGCGTCGATGTCGAGCGTGCCCGCGAAGTGCATCGGCTGGTTGGCCACCACGCCCACGCTCGTCCCCCCGACCCGGCCGAACCCCACCAGGATGTTCTGCGCGAAGCCGGCGTGGACCTCCAGGAACTCCCCGTCGTCCACGATGCGGGTGATCACGTCGTGCATGTCGTAGGGCTGATTCGGCGAGTCCGGGATCAGCGTGTCGAGTTCGCGGTCGGACTCGGTCATCTCCAGCGCGGCCAGGGGGTCGCCGGGCGGGCCCAGCACCGGGGGATCATCGAGGTTGTTGGAGGGCAGGTAGGACAGCAGGTCCCGGGCGAAGTCCAGGCAGTCGTCCTCGTCCTTGGCCTGGTAGTGCGCCACGCCGGACTTGGTGTTGTGCGCCTGGGCGCCGCCGAGGTCCTCGAAGCTGACTTCCTCCCCGGTCACCGTCTTGATCACATCCGGGCCGGTGATGAACATGTGTGAGGTGCCCTCGACCATCAGCGTGAAATCGGTGATGGCCGGCGAGTACACGGCGCCCCCCGCGCACGGGCCCATGATCAGCGATATCTGGGGGATCACGCCGGACGCGGTGACGTTGCGGAAGAAAATCTCGGCGAACAGGCCGAGGGCGACCACGCCTTCCTGGATGCGCGCACCGCCGCCGTCGTTGATGCCGATCAGCGGGCAGCCCGTCTTCAGGGCGTGATCCATCAGCTTGACGATCTTTTCGCCGTAGACCTCGCCCAGCGAGCCGCCGAACACGGTGAAGTCCTGGCTGAACACGCAGACGGGCCGGCCGTCGATGGTGCCGTACCCGGTGACCACGCCGTCGCCGTAGGGCCGGTTCGCGGCGACCCCGAAGTCGGTCGCGCGGTGCCGGGCGAGCTCGTCGAACTCAGTGAACGAGCCGGGGTCGAGCAGCCGCTCCAGCCGTTCCCGGGCGGTCATCTTGCCCTTGGCGTGCTGGCGCTCGACGGCCCGTTCCGAGCCGGCGTGGATCGCCTCGTCGCGGCGGCGCTGCAGATCGGCGATCTTGCCCGCCGTGGTGTGCGGGGCCGCGTCCTGGTCCGCCGGGCCGGCCTGGCCCGCGGCGGCG
>JAOPYP010000033.1 GCA_025964635.1 Actinomycetes bacterium
TCGAGCAGGGACTCGTCCGGGTCCTCGGCGGCCGGCGCGACCTCGTCCGCGTCCCCGGGCTGGGGAACCGCGGCACCGCGCCGCAGGCGCCCCGAACCCGCCGCCTTCCCCCCGGGGCCGTCCCCGAGGATGGGCGTGTCGTAGGGCCGGTGATGGTCGCCCGCCTCGATGGCCGGGAGCCGCTTGCGGCCGCCCCGGGGCAGCGGCCCGGCCGTCGCGGAGCCCTCGATCTCCCCCGCGGGACCGTCCTCCCCGTCCTCCAGGTCAGCGTCGCCCATCCGCTGCGCGAAGCCCCGCAGTTCGGCCAGCCGGTCGGGTACCCGGTGGACGGGCGTCCCGGTGATCACCAGCAGCCCGAACCCGCTGACCAGGGCGAGCAGCGGCGCGGCGATCCACGGGGTCAGCGCGGCCACCAGCGGGGCCGAGACGAAGAAGCCGATCAGCCCGGCGCCGGACCGCATGGCGCTTTCCCCGGCGCCCGGCTGCGGCGTGCCCGCCGCGATGTGCACCAGGCCGAGCCCGCCGAGCAGCAGGCAGCTCCAGCCGATCACCATCCGCCCGGTCTGCGCGTTGCGGTCGGGATGGCGCAGGAACCGCCAGGCGAGCAGGCCGAGCAGGAGGGGCACCGTCCAGGCGGCCGAGCCGAACGCGCCAAGGAACACGTCGGCGAGCAGCCGGCCGGCGACGTTGTGCATGTGGAACCAGGTGGTGGCGGCGACGACGAAGGCCGCCGCCAGGAAGCCCAGGCCCACGCCGTCCCGCTGGTGCAATGGGTCCAGGTCACGCGCGCTGTTCCCGAACCTCCGGGCGCCGAACCCGACCGCGTGGGCGGCCACCATCCACAGTCCGGTCACCAGCCGGACCAGCCAGCCGCCCAGGATCAGGATCGGGTCGGCCGTCCGCTGCTGCGGCCGCGCCGCGGCCCGGCGGGAACGGCGTTTGCTGGCCGACCGCTTCCGGCCCTGCCCGGAGCGGTTCTGCCCCGAGCGGCTCTGTCCCGAGCGGCTCTGGCCTGACCGCTTCTGCCCGGAGCGGGACGGGCCGCTGCGGCTCTGGCCCTGGCTCTGGCCCTGGCGGGTGCGCGCGGGCATCGCGTTCGTGCTGCTGGAGGTCCGCCCGCTGGCCGGCCGCCCGGCACCGCCGGATGTGCGTGCTTGCCCGCCCGGAGCGCGGCCCTGCCCGGTCGCCGGGCGCGCCTGCCCATCCGGTGCGTCCGCCCGTGGGCGGGGGGTGCCCTTAGCGACACGAGTAGCCATGATGCCCAAAGTACCCACGATCAGCGCGGTGCAGGCGGAAGCGTACGGGCGTGTCGCAATGATCTTCGGACCCGGGTGAACGGCGGTTATCGCTGGTCTGGCGGGTCCGCGAATACTCGGCGCTCCCCGTTGGCAGGGACGTTCCCGCAGGCCACTCTGGAGGGAATCTCCGCAGTAGACGATCATGAACGGAGCGCGCATGACCAGCCTGCCGGCCAGCGTGAGCCCGGCCGGCCCGGGGGCGACGGACAGCACGGGGGCGACGGACGGCGCGCGGACCCTGGACGGCGCGCGGACCCTGGACGGCGCCATCCTGGCTGGGCTGCCTGCGGTCTTGCTGCGCTACGACTGCCCGTGCACGCTGGGCCATAACCCCGTGAGCGGCCAGCGCCGCCTGGACCTGACCGGCGTCCCGGCGGACATCTCCGTGGCCGGGATCACCGCCTCGCCCGGCGGCGAGTCCGGTTTCGTGGACGGGTTCCACGCGGCCGCCGCGCTCCGCCAGCAGGACCCGGCCGCGTTCGCCACGCTCGCGGGGCTGCTGTCCACCCCGGCGGCGACGCTGACCGTGCGCCTGCGCCCCGGCGACTGCGCCGTGTTCGACAACCCCATGTTCGACAACACCCCGGTGCTGCACGCAAGGACCGGGTTCGCCAGCGGGGGACGCCGGCACCTGCAGGGCTGCCACGCGGATCTCGACGGCATCGAGTCGGCCGTGGCGGTGGGAGAACGCGCGACGACGGATGACAGCCGCAGGAAGGACCCGACATGACAGCAGGGGACCCGGTACGGGTCATCGCGGACCTCTTCGCCGCCGAGGGCGCCGGCGAATATCTGGGCGAGGCAGTGACCCAGGCCCAGCACATGCTCCAGGCCGCGGCCCTCGCCGAGGGGGCAGGCGCGGCCCCCGAGCTGGCCGCGGCGGCCCTGCTGCATGACGTGGGCCACTTCACCGGGACCGTCAGCGGCCGCCAGCTGGTGCGCGGCACCGACAACCGGCACGGTGACCAGGGCGCGGACTGGCTGGCGCGGTGGTTCGGCCCCGGGGTGACCGAGCCCGTCCGGCTGCACGTCGCGGCCAAGCGGTACCTGTGCGCGGTGGAACCAGGGTACTTCGGCGGGCTGTCCGCGGCCTCAGTGCACACACTGCGCATCCAGGGCGGCCCGATGACCCCGGCCGAGACCGCGGAGTTCGAGGCCAGCCCGTGGTGCCAGGCCGCGCTGCGGCTGCGCCGCTGGGACGACGCGGCCAAGGACCCCGGGGCCGTGGTGCCCGCCTTCGGTTACTACCAGCCGCTGCTCCGCCAGCTGGTCCGCCAGCATGAGGCCCGCGCCACCCGCTAGCTCAACCAGGCCCCGATGACCCGAACCCCCATGACCCGGACCCCCGATGACCCGGACCCCGCTGACTCAGACCTCGATGACCACCGGAATGATCATGGGCCGCCGCCGGTAACTGTCGTTGACCCAGCGCCCGACCGTGCGCCGGACCAGCTGGCCCAGCTGATGGGCGTCGTTGATCCCGTCCGCGGCCGCGCGCGCCAGCGCCTCCTCGATCTTGGGCCGGACCTCGCTGAGCGCGGACTCGTCGATACCTGACCCGCGGGCGTGGATCTCCGGGCCGGCCACCAGCTTGCCGCTGGTCGAGTCGACCACGATGACCACCGAGAGGAAGCCCTCCTCGCCCAGGATCCGCCGGTCCTTCAGCGAGCTCTCGGTCACCTCGCCGACGGACAGGCCGTCCACGTAGACGTAGCCGCACGGCACCTTGCCCACGACCTTGGCCTGGCCCTGGGCCAGATCGACGACCACGCCGTCCTCGGCGATCACGACGTTGCCGTGCGGAACGCCGGTGAGCTCAGCCAGCTGGGCGTGCGCCCGCAGGTGCCGCCACTCGCCGTGCACCGGCATGAAGTTGCGCGGTTTCACCTGGTTCAGCACGTACAGCAGCTCGCCCGCGGGCGCGTGCCCGGACACGTGGACCAGCGCGTTGCCCTTGTGGACCACCCGGGCGCCCCACCGGGTCAGCTCGTTGATCACCCGGTACACGGCGGACTCGTTGCCCGGGATCAGCGAGGAGGCCAGGATGACCGTGTCGCCCTCGGCGATCCGGATCGGGTGGTCCCGGGCGGCCATCCGGGACAGCGCCGACATCGGCTCCCCCTGCGATCCGGTGCAGACCAGCACGACCTCGCCGGGCGGCATGCCCTCGGCATCGCGCGGGTCCACCAGCAGGCCGCCGCGGACCGAGGGGACCCGTAGATACCCGAGATCGCGTGCCACGCCCATGTTCCGCACCATGGACCGGCCGACGAACGCCACCCGGCGGCGGTGCGCGGCGGCCGCGTCGAGCACCTGCTGGACCCGGTGCACGTGGCTGGCGAAGCAGGCCACGATGATCCGCTGCTGGGTGCTCGCGAAGATCTCGTTGAGGACCGGCGAGATAGCCCGCTCGCTGGTGACGATGCCGGGGACCTCGGCGTTGGTGGAGTCGGACATGAGCAGGTCGACGCCCTCGGCGCCGCGCCGCGCGAACCCGCCCAGGTCGGTCAGCCGGCCGTCCAGTGGCAGCTGGTCCATCTTGAAGTCGCCGGTGTGCAGCACCACGCCGGCCGGGGTGGTGATGGCCACCGCGAGCGCATCCGGGATCGAGTGGTTGACCGCGAAGAACTCCAGGTCGAAGGGGCCGAACGACTGGTGCCCGCCCTCGGCGACCTCCACCGCCGCCGGAGTGATCCGGTGCTCGGTGAGCTTGCTGCGGATCAGGGCCAGCGTCAACCGCGAGCCAACCAGGGGAATGTTGTCCCGCCGCCGCAGCAGGTAGGGCACCGCGCCGATGTGGTCCTCGTGCGCGTGCGTGAGGACCATCGCCTCGATGTCATCCAGCCGGCCGTCCAGCGAGGTGAAGTCGGGCAAGATCAGATCCACGCCGGGCTGGTCCGGCTCGGGGAACAGCACCCCGCAGTCCACGATCAGCAGGCGGCCCTGGTACTCGAACACGGTCATGTTCCGGCCGATCTCGCCCAGGCCGCCGAGGCCCACGATGCGGAGCGTGCCGGACGGGAGGGCCGGCGGTGCGCCGAGCTCCGGATGGGGGTGACTCACTTGATCTTCACGCCTCCAGCGACCAGGTCGGCTCGCAGTTGTTCGATCTGGGCCGGCGTCGCATCGATGAGCGGGCCGCGGACTGGCCCGCCGGGCAGGCCAAGCAGGCCCAGCGCCGCCTTGGTCGTGATCACGCCCTGGGTGCGGGTCATGATGCCGGTGTAGAGCGGCAGCAGGTCGTAGTGGATCCGCCGGGCCTCGCCGACCCGCCCCGCCTGGTACGCGTCGATCATGTCGTGCAGCCGGTCGCCCGCGACGTGGCCGACCACGCTCACGAAGCCGGCCGCCCCGACCGAGAGCCAGGGCAGGTTCAGCATGTCGTCCCCGCAGTAGAAGACCAGGTCGGTGGCCATCATGACCAGGGAACCCGCGCCCAGATCACCCTTGGCGTCCTTGACGGCCACGATATGCGGGTGCTCGGCCAGCTGGAGCAGGCTCTCGGTAGCGATGGGGGTCGCGGTCCGCCCTGGTATGTCATACAGGATGACCGGCAGGCCGGTGGCGTCGGCAGCCCTGGTGAAGTGGGCCACGAGCCCGCTCTGCGGGGGCTTGTTGTAGTACGGCGTAACCAGGAGCAGCCCCGACGCGCCGGCGCGCTCGGCCTGACGGGCCAGCTCGCACGTGTGCGCGGTGTCGTTGGTGCCGACCCCGGCCACGACGGCGGCCCGGTCGCCTACCGCCTC
This sequence comes from Actinomycetes bacterium, assembly GCA_025964635.1. GTDB lineage: Bacteria > Actinomycetota > Actinomycetes > Streptosporangiales > Streptosporangiaceae > RYN-230. Next base: position 5,045 of record JAOPYP010000033.1, read on the forward strand.
GATCACGGCGCGGAGCAGCCGTTCCTTCTCGCCGTCCGTCGTGGTCGGCGACTCGCCGGTGGTCCCGCTGATCACCAGGCCGTCATTGCGCATCTCGTCAACCAGGTAGGTGGCGAGGCGGGCGGCGCCGTCGTAGTCGACGCCGCCATCGGCGGTCATCGGCGTGATCATGGCGGTCAGCATCCGGCCGAACGGGGCATCCGCGGCGGCGGGCTGGGTTGCTGTCATGAACCGAACGCTACCGGGCCGTGGCGGGCCGGGCCACCGTGCCCCGCCTCCGGTCACGTTGAAGACGCGGTGACGTGAGCTCGGGGGTACCCACGTCAACCGCGTCTATCTAGGTATCGGCCTAGGCGGCGAAGACGTTACGCACGGTGATGAAGATTTTTTCTGCGTGGCCGGCGAGGCCGGGTGGGCGTAAAGACAGAGGGTAGATCTAGTGGGCGACAGCGGCGGTGATGATGAGGAAGACGACCGTGACCGCGACGAGCGCTATGGTGACCGCCAGGTAACGGGTCATCACACCCAGGATGACCCTGGCCCGTCCCTCAGCCGCCTCGGATGTGCGTGCTGCTATCCAGGACTCCTGGGCCGCCCGTACGGCGGCTTCGGCCGCGACTCCGGCGCCGGCCTGGAGTTCGGCTTGAGCGAGGAGGGCCGACCGGATGTCCGCCTCGACCTTGGCGGCCGCCGCCTCGATCCGGTCCAGCGTGGCGACGCCTGAGGCCGCCGCGCGTACCGCCACTGACTCGGCGGTTGTCCCAGTCGCTTGCCAGGTCATGCTCGCCGGGATTCTCACCCGCATCGCGGCCGGGGTGCCGCCGTCCGCATCGTCCGTGGCGACCTTCTCCGCTACGGCGGTGGCCCCACCCTGCGCCGGGGAGCCCATCGACGAGTCGTGGAGGAAGCCGACCACAGCCTCCCTCGCAGCCGCCGCCAGATCAGGAGTACCGGCCTGGGATGATGGCCTGCGCTGGCGGCCGCGGAGGCGGTGGTGGCGGCGGCGGCCCCCGTCCCCTGAACCAGGACGCCCCGGATGGTGCGGAGACCGAATGCTCGCCATATCGTCCACTTCCCTCAGTGACGGGGCGAATTCAGTCAACCTGCGCCTGGTCACACCTCGTTTATCTCGTATCTATCGGACAGTAATCATCATACCACTATAAGTTATGCATTGCCGGTCAGCCGGGCACACTGGTGTGCGTCAGTAAGGAGTTTCTGCGGTGCTCACTTCCCGGCGGGCGGTGGCGAGGAGCTGGCGGGTCAGGCTCATGGCCTGTTCGGCCGCGCCCAGGTGGCCCAGGCTGGCCAGGCGCTGCGCCTCGCGCAGCTGATCATCGAGATGAGCCAGCCGCGCCCGCTGCTCGGCCTCGGCGATAGCGCGCCCGATGACCGAGGGCAGCCGGGCCGGCCGGTCCTTCAGGACGTAGTCCGTGGCCCCCTGCTTGATGAGAGCGACCGCCGCTTCGTCTCCGAGCACACCGGACCAGAAAATAAATGGCACCTCCGGGCACTGCTCCTGCGCGATCTCGAGGGCGGCCTCACCGGAAAAGCCCGGCAAATGATAGTCGGACAGGATCACGTCCGGACGGAAGGCAGCCAGCTGCTCCACGAACGGAGCCTTGGTGGCCACGACCACGGCGGTGAAGCCGAGGCCCGCGCTGGTCAGCAGGCGCTGCGCAAGCTCAGCATCCCAGGCTTCGTCCTCCACGATGAGGATGCGCGCCTTCCGTCCTGCTGAGCCGGCCCCGTCCCCGGACGGGGTGTTCGCGTGCCCTGGATCTGGACCGGTGGTTGTCCCCGGCTCATTATTCTCCGGCTCGTTGGGTGGATGCCCGCTCACGGATGTCTCCCCTCCATCTGATGGTGCACGAACTCAGGTGCGGCCTCGTTCAGGAGCAGCCAGAACATGCCGAGGGTGCTGACCGCCTCGGCGAATTCGGCGAACTTAACTGGCTTTCGCACATAGCCGTTGGCGCCGTTGCGATAGCTGGCGATGATGTCTTCATCGAGTTTGGAGCTGGTGAGGACGACCACCGGGATGAACTGGGTCCGCTCGTCGGCCCGCAGCCTGCGCAGCACCTCCAGCCCGTCGATCTTGGGCAGCTTCAAGTCGAGCAGGATGAGGCCGGGAGGCGGCACGTCGCTGCCTTCGGTGAAGAGAAGTTCCAGGGCCTCGGCACCGTCGTGGGCCACGGTGACTTTGTTGAGGATCTTGTTTCTCCGCAGGGCCCGCAGCGTCAGTGCCTCGTCGTCGGGATTGTCCTCGATCAGCAGGATATTTCGGCTTTTCATGCGATTTCCCTCGCGTTCAGAGTGAAATAAAAGGTCGCACCTTCGCCGATGGCACCCTCCGCCCATGTATGACCTGCGTGGCGCTCCACGATCAGGCGCACGCTGGCGAGACCGACGCCGGTACCAGGGAACTCGCCGGCCGTATGCAGCCGCTGGAACGGATTGAACAACTTGCGCACGTAAGCAGGGTCAAAGCCGGCGCCGTTGTCGCGCACGTAACAGCACACCCGGGCGTCCCCCACCGGCGTCGTCCCGAACTCAATCAGCGCGTCGTCCCGGCGGGAAGTGAACTTCCACGCGTTATCCAGCAGGCTTTGCAGGACCATACGGATCATGGGGGTGTCCGCCAGCGCCCAGATGGGGCGCTGGATGACGAAACTGACGCGGCGGTCCAGCCCGCCGCGCTGGAGTTCCCCGGCAATGCGACTGGCCTCGGCACCGAGATCCACCGCGTGGAGGTTCATCTCAGCCCGCGAGAGGCGGGACAGGCGCAGCAGGCCGTCGATGAGCGCCGCCATCTGCTCGCTGGCGGCTTTGATTCGCTCGGCATAGCCCTGGCCGGCCTCGCCGAGGGCGTCCCAGCAATCTTCCAGCAGGGCCGCGGTGAAACCGCCCAGCGCCCGTAGCGGAGCGCGCAGGTCGTGAGCGACTGAGTAAGTGAACGTCTCCAGGTTCCGGATGGCCCGCTCAAGGTCGTCCTGCCTGCACTGCCGTTCGGTCACGTCGCGGACGGCGGCCGTGACCAGGGTCCCCTCGTCAGTGTCGATGGCCGACAGCGAGATCTCCGCGGGGAAAGTGCTGCCGTCGCGGCGGCGCCCGGCCAGCGGCATCCCGGCGCCCATCGGCCGGGGCACCGGATCTGCCATGTATCCGGTCCGGTGCTGGGGGTGCGCCGCGCGGGCCGCGTCGGGAACCAGCATCTCGACGAGCTGGCCCTCCAGCTCCTCCCGCGGGTACCCGAACAACCGCACCATCTGGGCATTGACCAGGACGATCCGGCCACCAGCATCCACGCAGACCATCGCATCCGGAGCCGCCTCCAGGAGGGCAACGGATCTGCTGTCGCGGGATAGCCGCACATTGCTCACGTCTTGTAATCTATCAGTAACTCTTTGTCATATCACCCTGCCGGCCGCGGTACTACCACCGAGACGGGTGCGGTCCGGGAAGGCGGGTCGGCTGGAACGACAAATCCAGGAACGATGCCCCGGCCGCGCACGCCACCACAAAAGGCTTTCGGCCGCGGGCTCTCTCGCTCACCATAAAACCAGGGCTGGTTCGCCAGCTTATGACGATAAACTGGTTGTTGACGTGATATGGGCTGCCTGCTTGCTCCCTTCCAGCTCGCTCACTCTAATTTACGCATATGATCCCACGCGTCTTGTTTTATCCCGGGGCGGTCTTCGCATTTCTGCGCCACCGTCGCGTGCTGTAATATTTCTGTTGTATCTATATGTTGCATCTTACGAAAAAGATCGCCGTTAGCGCTTGACTCGGGGGAGGGTAAGCTCATGAAAAACACGGTGCTAACGAGCTTGACGGAAAGCGCGGTAGGCCCGGATTTGGAGAAGGCCCCGACGGGGATCCACGGGCTTGACCAGATCACCGGGGGCGGGCTGCCCCGGGGGCGGGTGACGCTGGTAGCGGGCAGCGCGGGAGCGGGCAAGACGCTGCTCGGGCTGGAGTTCCTGGTCGCCGGTGCCCGCCAGTACGGCGAGCCCGGCGTGCTGGTGAGCTTCGAGGAGTCGGAGGACAAGGTCACCCTCAACGTGCGTTCGCTCGGCTTCGACCTGGATCAGCTCCGGCGGGACGGCTTGCTCGTGATGCTCTCGTTCCGGCTGGACCCGTCCGATTTCGTTGCGACGGGGGAGTTCGACCTTCAACCACTTTTTGCGATCCTCGACGACGCGATCGAGCGTGTTGGCGCGAAGCGGGTTGTGCTGGACACCATCGAAGTGCTGTTCGGCGCGTTCGGCGACGACTCGATCGTGCGGTCGGAACTGAGCCGGCTGGCGCGCTGGCTCGATGACCGGGGCGTCACCGCCATCGTCACCGGGGAGCGGGGCGACAGGAATCTCACCCGTAACGGGATCGAGGAGTACGTCACCGACTGCGTGATCGTGCTGGACCATCGGGTGACCGAGGAGATCTCCACCCGGCGGCTGCGCGTGGTCAAGTACCGCGGGTCGGCGCACGGCACCAACGAGTATCCGTTCCTGATCTCCGCCCGTGGCTTTGTCGTGCTGCCGATCACGTCGATCGCGCTCAACTACGCAGCCTCCGAGGAGCGGATATCAACCGGCATCGCCCGGCTCGATCACATGCTGAGCGGTGGCCTGTTCCGGGGGTCGACCCTCCTGGTGAGCGGGACGGCGGGCACCGGAAAGACCTCGCTCGGCGCGCACATACTGAATGCGGCCTGCGCGCGGGGTGAGCGGGGGCTGCTGGTCTTGTTCGAGGAGTCACCCGCCCAGTTCCTGCGTAATATGCGGTCGCTCGGGCTCGACCTGCAGCAGTGGATTGACGCGGGCTTGCTGCGCATCTGGGCGGCGCGGCCGTCCGAGCTCGGGCTGGAGACCCATCTCGCGGTCCTGGCCCGGCTGATCGAAGATGAGACACCGTCGGTGGCGGTACTCGACGGGATCGCCGCCATCGGCCAGGGAATCCTGGCCGCAGAAGCGACCTCGATGGTGGCCCGCAAGATCGACCTGCTCAAGTCCCGGGAGATCACGACCCTGGTCACGGCACTCGGTCAGGGGGAAGGGACGAGCACCGAAACTTTGTCGTCATTGGCGGACACCTGGCTGCTGCTGCGCAACGTCGAGACCGATGGTGAACGCAACCGGCTGCTGTTCGTGCTGAAGTCGCGGGGCACGGCCCATTCGAATCAGGTCCGGGAATTCGTGCTCACCAGCCACGGGGTCGAACTGGTCGATGTGTATGTCGGCGCGGCAGGGGTGCTGGCCGGCTCCGCCCGCCTGGCCCAGCAAGCCACCGAGCGTGACGCGGAAGTGCGGCAGGCCAGCGATCTGGACCGGCGCCTTCGTGAGCTGCGCCGCAACGTCGTGGAGCGCGAGGCTCACCTTGTCGTCGTCCAAGACGAGCTGGATGCCGAGCGGGCGGAGATCGACCGGATCGACCTTCGCGAGGGTCACCAGGCGGCCGACACCGAGGCGGACCGCTCAGCGATGGCGACGCGGCGCTGGGCCGACGCAGCGCCGAGTAACGGAGGGCAGCGATGAGCGAGCTGCACACCGCGGACGACGAGACGAGCGCCGACTCCGGTGACCAGTGGAATCTGTGCCTGTACGTGACCGACCGGTCGCCCAAGTGCCTGCGGGCGATCGACAATCTGCGCCGCGCCTGCGAGGAGCACCTGGCCGGCCACTACCACATCGAGGTCGTGGACCTGCTGGAGAACCCGCGCCTGGCCGCCGAGGACCAGATCCTAGCCGTGCCCACGGTGGTCCGGAAGTTCCCGTCGCCGATCCGCAAGCTCGTCGGCGACCTTTCCGACAACGACCGTCTCCTCGTCGGCCTCCAGCTTCGGCCGCCGGGGAGCACCGCGACATGACCGGTAAGGCGGCTGCTGATGGCTTGGCGCTGACCCTCTACGTCGATGGCGCGGCCACGAGTTCCATGCACGCCATCGAGATTGTGCGCCGCTTCTGCGACGAACAGCTCGGTGGCCACGCCGAGCTGGAAGTCATTGACGTGCACCAGCAGCCCGAGCTAGCCGCCCGCGACCAGATCGTCGCCGCGCCGACGCTGGTCAGGCGCCTTCCCGGCCCGCCGCGCCGCATCGTCGGCGACCTCTCCGACACCGCCTGGATGCGGCTCGGGCTCGACCTCGGCCCGGCCGAACTAAGCGGCGCCCCATCAGGCCCGGACGAGTAGGGACATGGCCCGGTCATCGGCTCCCAAGACCTCGCGTCCAAGTGCTCTCGCCATGGAGCCGACCGGGGAAAGCCGGACGGCAGAGCAGGCCGAGCTGGCCGAGGTGCGGGCTCAGCTGCGCGAGGCGCAGCAGACGATGGAGGCGATCCGGAGCGGTGGAATCGACTCACTGATGATCGGCCCGCCTGGACATGAGCAGGTCTACGCCCTGGTCAGTGCCGACCGCCCCTACCGGCTCATCGTCGAGGCGATGAATGAAGGCGCCGCCACCGTCTCCCCCCGGGGAGTGATCCTCAACGCCAACCCGAGGCTTGGCGCGATGAGTGGCCAGAACACAACGGATCTGGTCGGCACCGCGGTGCTGGACCTGATCCCCGACGTGCACCGCCCCGCGTTCGCCGCGCTGCTCGATGTCGGTACCGGCGGCAGCTCACGCGGCGAAGTGGACCTGACCGGACCGGGTGGCACAGCAGTTCCGGTCCTGCTGGCGGTCAGCGGCTTCGACCTCGATGGCATGCTCCTGCGGTGCCTGGTCCTGACCGATCTCACCGCGCAGCGCGCCGCGGAGATCGAGGCGGCCAAAGCGCACGAGGCGCTGCGCGAGCAGAACGCCTTCCTCGAGCAGGCCCAGGAGTCCCTGGGGCTCGGCTGGTGGGTCCTGGATGCGGGGCGGGAAGTCATGCTCACCTTCTCGCCGGAGGCTCACCGGATCTACGGGCTGAGCCCGGCGGAGTTCGACGGGAAGATGGAGACCCTCTGGTCTCTCGCCCACCCGGACGACATGCGATGGGTCTGCGACGCGTTCACGGCGGCGCTGCAGGGCGGCGCCCCCTACCAGGCCGAGCATCGGATCGTCCGGCCCGACGGCGCGCGGCGGTGGATCCTGCAGTCAGCGGTCGTGCAGCGCGACGACACGGGCACGGCGAAACGAGTGCTGGGGATCTGCCAGGACATCACTGACCGGAAGCGGATCGGCGACGAGATCCGCGCCTCGGCCGCTTACAACCGGAGCCTGATCGAGGCCAACCTGAACCCGATGATCACTATCGGCTCGGATGGAATGATTACCGACCTCAACGCCGCCACCGAGCAGGCGACCGGGTACGGGCGGGCCGAACTGCTCGGCACCGAATTCAGCGGCTACTTCACCGAACCCGACCTGGCCCGGGCCGGCTACGAACAGGCCTTCCGGGATGGCAGCGCGCGAGACTACCCGCTGGAGTTGCGCCACCGCGACGGGCACATCACGTCGGTACTCTACAACGCCGTGGTCTACCGCGACCCGGCCGGGCGGGTGCTCGGGGTCATGGCCGCCGCGCGCGACGTCACCGAGGCCAATCGCATCCAGGCAGCGTTGCGCGAGTCCGAAGAGCGGCTCCGCGTCCTGTTCGACAATGCCCCGGTCGGCATCGAGGACGTGGCGCTCAGCGGCGACCTGGTCCGGGTCAACCCGCGCTTCTGCCAGATCACCGGCTACACGGCCGACGAACTGCGCTCCCTGCGGGTCCAGGACATCACCCATCCCGACGATCTCGACGCCGATCTGGCCAACTTGCAACGCCTGCGTTCCGGAGAGATCGACAGCATCTCGATGGAAAAGCGCGACCTGCGAAAGGACGGTGGCGTGGTCTGGGTCGAGGCGAACCGGGCCCTGGTCCGCAACCTGGATGGCAGCCCGCTGCTGTATGTCGGCACCATGCGCGACATCACCGCGCAGCGCGAAGCCGAAGCCCAAGTCCGGGCGCTGCATGCCGGCCTCGAAGCCCGCGTCCAGGAGCGCACGGCTGACCTGGAGCGATCGAACAAGAACCTGGAGGCGTTCACCTACTCGGTCTCCCATGACCTGCGCGCACCACTGCGCGGGCTGAGCGGGTTCAGCGCGGCACTGGTGGAGGACTACAGCGACCGTCTCGACGAGACCGGCCGCGGGTACGCCGAGCGCATCCAGGCCGCGGGCGAGCGGATGGCCACGCTCATCGACGACCTGCTGCAGCTGTCGCGGGTGTCGCGCACCGACATGAACCTCGGACCGGTCGACCTCAGCGCGGAGGTCGCCGACATCGCCGGCGAACTGCGGGCCAGTGAACCCGGCCGCCAGGTCCGGTTTGCCATCCAGGACGGCGTCATGGTCACCGCGGATCGCAGTCTCATCCGCACCGTGGTGCAGAATCTGGTCGAAAACGCCTGGAAGTTCACCGTCCGGCGCGACCCAGCCACCATCGAGTTCGGCAGCACGACTGCCGGTAACGGCCAGATCTGCTGCTCGGTCCGTGACAACGGGGCTGGCTTCGACCCCGCGTACGCCGACAAGCTGTTCCAGCCGTTCGAGCGGCTACACGAGGCTGCCGACTTCCCCGGCACCGGCATCGGCCTGGCCAGCGTCCAGCGGATCATCGAGCGCCACGGCGGGCGCGTGTGGGCCGAAGGGGCTGTCGGCCGCGGCGCTACCTTCTCCTTCACCCTCGACTCGGCGGACACCCCATGAACGATGGCCAGGTCCTGCCGCCAGACGGCCGTGACAGGGCAAACCAGGGGCGGCCGCCAGGCTCCCGCAGGACAAGTCGCAGGAGCAGCTGGCGCAAGGCCCAGCGCCCGGAGAGCCTGGGCCAGCTGGCCGGCGGGGTCGCGCACGACTTCAACAACCTCCTCGCGGTGATCCTCAACTACGCGGCCTTCGCCGCCGAGGAACTCGCCGCGGCGACCGGATCGGACTGAGCCGGGCGGTGCGAATCGGCCCGTGACGACCTCGGGCAAATCAGCCGGGCCGGCGAACGGGCGGCCAGCCTCACCCGCCAGCTGCTCGCCTTTGGCCGCCGGAAAGTGGTGCAGCCACAGATGCTCTACCTGGGCACCGTCATCACCGCGGTGGAGGAAATGCTGCTCCGGACCCTCGACAAGCACGTCGAGCTGGTCGTCTCGCTCGCAGGTGGCCTGCACCCGGTCCTGGCGCACCCGGGCCCGGCTGGAGCAGGTGCTGGTGAATCTCGCCGTCAACGCCCGCGATGCCATGCCCGGCGGCGGCACGCTGACCATCGATGCCAGCAACGTCACCGTGGACGCGGAGTCCATCGCGGGAGGGTCGGAATCACCGCCGGGACGGCACGTGCGGCTGCAGGTCAGCGACACCGGTACCGGGATGCCCCCGGAGGTCATCGAGCACGCGTTCGAGCCGTTCTTCACCACCAAGGCAGACGGCGGGGGACCGGGCTCGGCCTGGCCACCGTCTACGGAATCCTCAAGCAGGCCGACGGTCACATCCGCATCTACTCCCAACCCGGCGGGGGCACGACCTTCAGCATCACGCTGCCCGCCACCACGCAGGCCGCAACCCCGGAGGTACCAGAGGACACCTACCAGCGGACGCCCAGCGGAGAGACCGTCCTGGTCGTCGAGGACGAGGCCGCCCTGCGCGAGGTCACCAGGCGCATCTGGCCCGCAACGGCTATCACGCGATCACCGCGGCAAGCGGCCCGGAAGCCCTGGATATCGCCCGCGAGTACCAGGGCGAGATCCACCTGCTCGTCACGGACGTCATCATGCCGCACATGCTGGGCAAGGAAGTCGCCGAGCAGGTGCTGGTGATCAAGCCCGGGACCGAAGTGCTCTACATGTCGGGCTACGCCCGCCCCGTCCTCGCCTCCCAGGGCAGGCTCGAACCCGGGGTGGCCCTCGTGGAGAAGCCGTTCTCCGAGGCCGACCTGCTGGCCAAGGCGGGACAGGTGTTCAACAGCCACTTCCCGGGGTTCAAGACCACCCGCAGCCAACCGGGCTGACCCGCGCGGTCGGGGCCGCCCGGCGGCCTGCGGTAAGGTACGCCTGTCCCGGGTGGCCCGGGACGGTGTGGAGCCCAGCGAAGCCGGTGCGATCCCGGCGCTGTCCCGCAACGGTGATGCCCTGGCCGCTGAAACCCGGCCGGGGACGAGCCCGGACGCCTGGCCCGTGCCGACGTACTGTCCTCGGCGGAAGGGCGGTTCGTCCGATACCCCGGCTGGGGTCTCGCGGCGGGCCCAGCCTCCTCCGGGCCCACGGAGGATGATCATGCGGTCCCTTACCCGCCGCCTTCCGGTCCTCGCGGCGGCCGCCGCGCTCACCGTGACCGCCGCAGCGTGCAGCAGCACCCAGGCCAGCAACACCAGCGCCACGTCCGGCAGCGGCTCGTCCAGCACGGGCGGGGCCGTCTTCCCCGCGTCCATCGCGGCGGCCAACGGGGCAGTGAAGGTCACCTCCCGGCCGGCCGCGATCCTGTCGCTCTCCCCCACCGCGACCGAGATGCTGTACGCAATCGGCGCCGGGAGCCAGGTCAAAGCCGTGGACTCGCTCTCGGACTACCCGGCGCAGGCGCCGCGCACCAAGCTGTCCGCCTACCAGCCCAACGTGGAGGCGATCGTCGCCCAGAAGCCGGACCTGGTCGTCGAGTCGGGGGACACCGGCCAGCTGACCAAGCGGCTGGCCGCCTTCTCGATCCCGGTGCTCGAGCTGCCCGCCCCGACCACGCTGGCCGGGGAGTACTCCGAGTTCGGCCAGCTCGGCCGGGCCACCGGCCATCCCGCCCAGGCCCAGCAGGCGGTCTCCAGTCTGCGCGCTCAGCTGCACCAGATCGCCGCCGCCGCGCCGCACCACGCCAAGCCGCTGACGTACTACTACGAACTGGACCAGACCTACTACTCGGTGACCTCGTCCACGTTCGTGGGCCAGCTGCTCGCCCTGCTCGGCATGAAGAGCATCGCGGATCAGGCCGCCGGCGCGGCCAAGTCGGGCGGTTACCCGCAGCTGTCGCCGGAGTACATCATCAAGGCCAACCCGGACTACATAGTCCTGGCCGACACCCTGTGCTGCCATCAGGACGCGGCCACGGTGGCCAAGCGGCCCGGCTGGTCCGGGCTGGCCGCGGTGAAGGCCGGCCGGATCATCGGCCTCAACGACGACATCGCCTCCCGGTGGGGTCCGCGGGTCTCCGACCTGCTGCGCACCGTCGAGACCGCGATCGCCAAGGGCGGCAGCGGGTGAGGTCCGCCGAGCGCGGCCGGACCGGGGCACCGGCGGGCGGTGCGCCGGCCCGGGAGGCCCGGGCAGACCCGGCGAAGTCCCCGGGACGCGGCACCACCGGCCCCTCGGCCACCGGCCCGTCTGCCACCGGCCCCTCTGCCACCGGTCCCTCTGCGACTGGCCGCTCCACCACCGGCCGTGCGGCCCGCGCCACCCTGGTGGCCGTCGTCCTGCTGCTGATCGCGCTGGCCGTCGGCGTGTCGGTCGGCCCCGCCGGGCTGTCCCTCCCGGACGTCGCGGGGGCCCTGCTGACCAGGCTGCCCTGGCACCCGGCCGTGACCGTGCCCGCGATCGACACGGACATCGTCTGGCAGATCCGGCTGCCCCGGGTGGTGCTCGGCGCGCTGGTGGGAGCCATGCTGGCCGGCGGCGGCGCCGCGTACCAGGGGGTGTTCCGCAACCCGCTGGCCGACCCCTACCTGCTGGGCGTGGCGGCTGGCGGCGGCCTGGGCGCCACCATCGTGATCGTGGCGGGCGGCAGCGCGGCCCTGCTGCCCCCGGCCGCGTTCCTCGGCGCGGCGGGCGCCGTCACGCTGACCTACCTGCTGGGCGCCGGGGCGGGCCGCGGCCCCCAGCCGGGCCCAGGACGGGCCGGTTCGACCGGGTCCATCCTGCTGGCCGGCGTGGCCGTGGCCGCGCTGCTCACCGCGGTGCAGACGTACCTGCAGCAGCAGCACTCCCAGACGCTGCAGGCCGTGTACGCGTGGATCCTGGGCGGCCTGTCCCTGGCCACCTGGTCGGATGTCACGACGATCCTGCCGTACGTGATCGTGGCGGCCGGGATCCTGCTGGCCCACCGGCGGCTGCTCGACGTACTGCGGGTCGGCGAGACCGAGGCGGGCAGCCTCGGGGTCGACGTGGCCCGGCTGCGGCTGACCGTGGTCATGGCGGCCACCCTGGGCACCGCGGCGGCGGTCTCGGTGAGCGGGCTGATCGGCTTCGTCGGCATCATCGTCCCGCACACGGTGCGGCTGACCGCCGGGGCCAGCTACCGGATCGTGCTCCCGGTGTCGATGATCGGCGGCGCCGCGTTCCTGGTCCTGGCCGACGTGCTGGCGCGCACCGTGCAGTCCCCCGACGAGGTGCCGATCGGCGTGATCACCGCCCTGGCCGGCGCGCCGTTCTTCCTTCTCATCCTGCACAGCCGCCGAGCGCGGCCGGAGCTCGCATGAGCTGCAGCGGCCGGCCAGGCGTCTTCTCCTCCGCACACCCGAGGCGGGCCCGGCAGGAGCTCGGATGATCAGTTTCCACGGGGTCGGCGTGCGGTACGGCAGCGCGCAGGCGCTGGCTGAGGTCAGCGAGCAGGTCCCGGCCGGCCAGTGGCTGGGCATCATTGGCCGCAACGGAACCGGCAAGTCGACGCTCCTTCGCGCCGCCGCGAGACTCGTGGGGCATGAGGGGACCATAACCATCGGCGGGCAGCCGACCGCCGGGATGGGCCGGCGTGCGCTGGCCCGGCTCGTCGCGTACGTCCCGCAGCTCCCCGAACTGCCGCCGGACATGGCCACCCTGGACTACGTGCTGCTGGGCCGGACCCCGCACATCGGCTACCTGCGCACCGAGACGCAGGCCGACCGGGAGATCTGCGCCGGGCTGCTGGACCGGATGGAGCTGGCCCCGATGGCCGGGCGCGCGCTCGGCACGCTGTCCGGCGGTGAGCTGCAGCGGGCGGTGCTGGCCCGGGCCCTGGCCCAGGAGGCGCCGGTGCTGCTGCTCGACGAGCCGACCAGCGCGCTGGACCTGGGCCGCCGGGTGGCGGCGCTGGAGCTGGTGGACGAGCTGCGCGGGGAACGGTCGCTGACCGTGCTCTCGGTGGTGCACGACCTCACGCTGGCCGGGCAGTTCGCCGACCGGCTGCTGGTGCTGGACGACGGCCGGGTCGCGGTCACCGGGGATCCGGCCCGCGTGCTGCGCGACGACGTGCTCGCCCGTCACTTCGGGACGGGCCTGCACGTGCTGACCACGCCGGCCGGGGAACGGGTGGTGGTGAGCTCGCGCAGTACCGCCCGGCCCGGGAAGCTCAGACCCCCAGCTCCCGGCCGATGATCTCCTTCATGATCTCGGTGGTGCCGCCGAAGATCGTCTGTACCCGGCTGTCCGCGAACGCCCGGGCCACCGGGTACTCAGCCATGTAGCCGTAGCCGCCGTAGAGCTGGAGGCACCGGTCGACGACCCGGTTGCACAGCTCGGTGTCCCACCACTTGACCATGGACGCGTCGGTGTTGGACAGCTCGCCGCCGGTGTGCTGGAGCACGGCGCGGTCGGTGAATGCGCGGGCCACGGCCAGCTCGGTGGCCATCTCGGCCAGCACGAAACGGTTGTGCTGGAAGCTGCCGATGGGCCGGCCGAAGGCCTGCCGCTCCTTGCAGTAGGCCAGCGTGTCCTCGAACACCTTCTCGGCGGCCGCCAGCGCGGTCGCGCCGATCGCCACCCGCTCCCGGGGCAGGTTCCGCATGAGCGCGACGAACCCGCCGCCCTCGTCGCCGAGCAGGTTGCGGGCGGGCACGGTCACGTCGGAGAAGAACAGCTCCGAGGTGTCCTGCGCGTGCATGCCGACCTTCTCCAGGTTCCGGCCCCGCTCGAAGCCGGCCATGCCGCGCTCCACCACGAGCAGGCTGATGCCGCGGTGCCCCGCGTCCGGGTCGGTCCGGGCCACCACGATGACCAGGTCGGCCAGTTGCCCGTTGGAGATGAACGTCTTCTGGCCGTTGAGCACGTAGGACCCACCGGCCTCCCCCTCCCCCTCCACTCGCACTGCGGTGGTGCGGATGCCCTGCAGGTCGCTGCCCGCGCCGGGCTCGCTCATCGCGATGGCCGTGATGAGCTCGCCCGAGCAGTACCCCGGCAGCCACCGGTCCCGCTGCTCCGGTGTGCACAGCCGGAGGAAGTACTGGCCGTTGATGTCGTTGTGGACGGCGAAGCCGGGGCCCGTGGCCCCGGCCCGGGCGAACTCCTCGTCCAGGATCAGGTAGAAGCGGTAGTCCGGGTTGCCCCCGCCGCCGTACTTCTCGTCCACGTCGATGCCGAGCAGGCCGGCCCGCCCGGCGGCCCGCCAGACGTCGCGGGACACCATCCCGTCCCGCTCCCACTGGGCGTGGTACGGCGTCACCTCGCGGGCGATGAACTCCCGGACCATCTCCCGGAACGCGTCATGTTCAGGGCTGAAGATGTCGCGGTGCATGCTGTCCCCCGGTCCCTCGCGCCGCACTGCCACCCGGATCCTGCTGGCCCGGGTCAGGCGGCAGTGGATTCCGGCAGGTAGGCGGCCCACTGCGGATCGCCGTCGTTGGCTGCGCCGATCAGCCGCCAGTGCGCGCCGCGCGGCGCGGCCGGGATCCGGTTCATGGTCCAGCCGAGTTCCGCGATCAGCCGGTCGGCCTTGCTGTGGTTGCAGCGCATGCACGAGGCCACGCAGTTCTCCCAGGCGTGCGGGCCGCCACGGCTGCGCGGGATGACGTGGTCGATGGTCTCGGCCTTGCGGCCGCAGTACGCGCACAGGTAGTTGTCCCGGCGCATCAGCGCGCCGCGGGTCAGCGGGACCCGGCTGCGATGCGGAATCCGCACGTACCGCCGCAGCCTGATCACCGAGGGCGTAACAATGATCATCGAGGAGGAGCGCAGCAAAGCGCCCTCCGCATCGTCGTGCACCACTTCGGCCTTCTCGCCCAGGACCAGGCACACCGCACGCCGCAGGCCGACCGTGGTCAACGGCTCATACGTCACGTTGAGCAGCAGTACCCGTCGCAAGCCCGCCTCCTGCCTGGTGCGGTAGGCAAGCACTAGTGTGCCGGGCCGGCCCCTGGGAGTCCAGGTAGGCCCCTGGGTTTCCGGAGCACAGGCGTCCAGGAAGCACAGTGTGCGAGCCAATGACAGCGTAGCTGGCGTGGCCCGCCGAGACATAGCGCCGGCGTGGCGGGAGGGCAAAATGTCCGGTGCGCCACGCCGGACGGGGCAGCGGCACTGCTCCGTTAGGGTGCGACCATGACTGCCTCCGGCCTCCCCACGACCAGCGCTGGCCCGCACGCACCCGGGTATCCGGCGGCCCGCCGCACCGACCTTGCCGACGATCTGCACGGCCAGCGCGTACCTGACCCGTACCGCTGGCTGGAGGACGCGGCCAGCGGCGAAACCCGGGAGTGGCTGCTGGCCCAGGACGCACTGTGGGCCAGCGCGGAGACCGGGCTGTCCGGGCGGTCCCGCCTGGCGGCCCGGATGCAGGAGCTGATGGCCGCCGGGTATGTCGGCGCCCCGGTCTGGCGCGGGCCGCGGCAGTTCTTCATGCGGCGCCTGCCCGGGCAGGAACACGGGGTGCTGCTGACGGCCGCTCCCGGGGAGCCGGAACGGGTGCTCATCGACCCGGCGGCCCTGGATCCGGCCGGGCTGACCACGCTCGATTCCTGGCAGCCGGACAAGGAGGGGCGGCTGCTCGCCTACCAGCTGTCCTCCGGCGGGGACGAGGAGTCGGAGCTCCGGGTGCTGGACGTCGTGTCGGGCGAGCAGGTGGACGGCCCGATCGGGCGGTGCCGCTACTCCGCCGTCGCCTGGCTGCCGGGCGGGAAATCGTTCTACTACGTCCGCAAGCTCCCGCCGGACCAGGTCCCGCCGGGTGAGCAGCAGTTTCACCGCCGGGTGTACCTGCACACGGCCGGCACCCCCGCCGGGGAGGACGTGCTGGTCTTCGGCGAGGGCCGGGACAAGACGAACTACTACGGCGTCTCGGTCAGCCGGGACGGGCGCTGGCTGGTGATCTCGGCCGCCCAGGGCACCTCCCCCCGCAACGACCTCTGGCTCGCCGACCTGACCGCTTCCGGGCCGGCTGAGCCGCTGCTCCAGGTGGTGCAGGAAGGCGTGGACGCCCGGACCGGGCTGCACGTCGGCCGGGACGGGCGGCTGTACGTCTTCACCGACGCCGGTGCGCCGCGGGGCAGGCTGGCGGTGACGAATCCGGCCCACCCCGACCCGTCCGGGTGGCGTGACCTGATCGCGCAGGATCCGACCGCGATCCTCAACGACTACGCCATCCTGGACGGCGCCGAGCTCGGCCAGCCGGTGCTGGTCGCCTCCTGGACCAGGCACGCGATCAGCGAGATCAGCGTGCACGACCTGGCCACCGGCGAGCGGACCGGCCCGGTGGCCCTGCCCGGCACCGGGCATGCGGGCGGCGCCGCCCGGCTGGGGACCACCGGGGGCATCAGCGCCCGGCCGGAAGGCGGGCACGAGGCGTGGTTCGGCTACACCGACAACACCACGCCCGCGACCGTGTACCGCTACGACGCGCGCAGCGGCGAGGTCTCCCACTGGGCGCGGGCGCCGGGGGCGGTCGAGGTGCCGGACGTGCTCACCCGCCAGGTGACGTTCACCTCCCAGGACGGCACCGGGGTGCGCATGCTGGTGATGAGCGCTGGTGACGATGACCCGGACGGCCGCCCGGCGCAGCCGCGGCCGGCCATCCTGTACGGCTACGGCGGGTTCGGCATCAGCATGGTGCCGGCCTACTCCGCCTCGATCCTGGCCTGGGTGGAGGCCGGCGGGGTGTACGCGATCGCGGCGCTGCGCGGCGGCGGCGAGGAGGGTGAGGACTGGCACCGCGCGGGCATGCGCGAGCACAAGCAGTCCGTGTTCGACGACTTCCACGCGGCGGCGGAGGCGCTTATAGCCGGTGGCTGGACCACCCCGGGGCAGCTGGGCATCTCCGGCGGCTCGAACGGCGGGCTGCTGGTCGGGGCGGCCCTCACCCAGCGGCCGGACCTGTACCAGGCCGTGGTCTGCTCAGCCCCGCTGCTGGACATGGTGCGCTACGAGCGGTTCGGGCTCGGACAGACCTGGAACGACGAGTACGGCACCGCGGCGGACCCGGTGGAGCTGGGCTGGCTGCTCGGCTACTCCCCGTACCACCGGGTGCGGCCCGGCACCCGGTACCCGGCCACACTGTTCACTGTGTTCGACAACGACACCCGCGTCGACCCGGTGCACGCGTGGAAGATGTGCGCGGCCCTGCAGCACGCGACCTCAGCGCCGTGGCCCGAGCGCCCGATCCTGCTCCGCAGGGAAGGGGAGGTGGGCCACGGGGCCCGCGCGGTCAGCCGGTCAGTCACGCTGTCCGCGGACACGCTGGCATTCCTCGCCGCCCAGACCGGGCTCGCCCTCTGAACCTCCCGGCCGCCTGAGCGTCCCGGTCATCACGGGGTTCAGCCGCTAACCAGCACCTCGCGGTAGTCCCGCACGGCGGGGAAGTCGCCGTGCTTCGCGGCCACCGCCTCGCCCAGCGAGTGGGCCGCGCGCAGCACGATGCCGGGACGGTGCTGGCTGGGCAGGCCGACCAGGGTGTCCCGGCTCAGCCGCAGCGCCTCCTCGGGTTCGCCGGCCTGCAGCCGGCACCGGGCCTGGCCGAGCGAGACCAGCGAGCGGTCGAGGAACTCGGCCGGCGAGTAGAGCCGCAGGGCCTGCCCGAACGCGTCGTCCGCGCCACGGTAATCCCCCAGGGTGACCAGGGCGTCGCCCTGGTGGAACAGCAGCTGCCGCTCGGTGTACCCGAACGCCGTGTCCCGGCGTTCCTCCTCGGGCAGCTGGTCGAGCGCCTCGTGCGCCCGGTCCAGGGCCGCGCTGGCCC
>JAOPYP010000295.1 GCA_025964635.1 Actinomycetes bacterium
GCCTGGTCCAGCCCGTTCAGCTCGGCAAGCAGTTCTTTACTGCGCACCACCCCAAGCCGGGGCGTGGCGTACCGCAGGAACTTGTCCTCCACCTGCGCCCTGGTAGCCGGGCGTTGGGGGGTCCCGAGCGCATGGTCGACTTCGATGTCCACCGTGGCGTCACCGCGCGTGGTCAGGGTCACCTGGACCCCGCCTCGCGGCACGGCCGGATCGGCCACGAGGGCAACGTGCTCGTCTATGAACAGCAAGGTGTCGGGATCGACGCAGTGGCCGTGATCAGCGAGGTCGATGTCAAACCGGCCCTCGAGGAGGCTCAAGGCGGCGACGTAGTGGAACGAGAGCAGCGCCTCGAAGCAGCCCCCTGGATGGGCGAGATGACGGTGCGCCTCGTAGGTCGCTGGGGGCACCCGGATCTGCACAGCAGCGAGCTCCGTCGCCGGCGGCACCGGCCGGCCACTTCCGAGCAAGGCGGTCAGCAGCGCCTGGACCGGAGTCGCGCCAGGCCAGAGCCGCACCGAGATCTGTTCCAATTCCCAGCTGCGGCCGAGACCGTCAACGGCCAGCCCGGCATCGCCAGGAGAGTAGCTCTGGAACAGGCCGCCGTCCGGGGCCAGGAACGGCTCGGCAGCGGCCGTGAATCCCTCGGCCGCCAGCCGGGCCGCGAGCAAGCCCGCTGCCGCACCGCGCGCCTGGTGGAACTTCACGGCGGTGGTCGGCCAGGCGGCGAAGGTTCCGGCCGCCTGGCTCACGGCCAGGCTCATCGCGGTGCGCAGTCCGGCCTCATCCAGGCCGAGCAGCAGTCCCGCCGCCACCGCCGCCCCGACCGGGCCGATCACTCCCGGAGCGTGCCAGCCACGCCTCCGGAACTCGGCATAGTCGATGGCCCGCAGGAGGCGGGACGCTACCTCGAGCCCCGCGGTCACGGCCGTGAGGAATGCCGGTCCGGGAGAGTGCTCCGCCTCGGCCACGGCGAGTGCGGCCGGGACCACCTCGGGAGTCAGGTGACAGTGCGCGGGAGTGTAGACGTCGCACGCGGTGATCGCGGTGCTGAGGTAGGCGTTGGCCAGCACCGAGGCGAGCATGCTCGCCGGCACGTGATTACCAATAATGGTCGACGGCCCGTCGTCGCCGAGGTGGCGCGCCGTCCGCAGTACCAGCGGTGTTTCCTCGGCGGCCCAGCCGCCCAGCGCGCAGCCGATCGCGTCCAGGATCAGGACGGTGGCGTGGTCCACCGCGGACTCGCCGATAGATGTGCGCCGCAACCCGTGTGCGAACTCAGCCAGTTCGGCGGCCAGGGCCCGGTGCACGCCTCCGGCATCCGTGCTCTCTGCGTTCGCCACCGGCCCTCTATCCCTCGCCCGGCACCATAACCAGGGACTTCAGGTAGCTCATAGCCTCGGCCGCGTACAGCGGGCCTTCCCGGCCACTGCCGGATTCCGCGATTCCCCCGTACGGCAGCTGATCGAGCCGGAAGTTCGACGACCGGTTGACGATGACGCTGCCGGCGCGCAGTTCGCGGAAGCAGCGGGCCGCGGTCGCGAGCGAGCTGGTGAAGACGGCCGCTTGCAGGGCGAAGGGTGTGCTGTTGGCGGCATCGATCGCTTCGCCCAGGCTGTCGAAGGCCTCGACCAGGACCACGGGAGCGAAGACCTCGTCGCAGTACAGCGGCAGATCGTGGCCGACGTTCGACAGCACGGTGGGCGCGATGACCGCGCCGTGCCGGGTGCCACCGGTATGCAGCGTGGCTCCCTTGGCCACCGCCCCGGCGACGGCCGTCTCCACCCTGGCCGCCGCCGACTGGTGGATCAGCGGCCCGATGTCGGTCCTGTCGTCCATCGGGTCACCCAGGCGGAGCCCGGCCGCCTGGATCGCGAGCGCCTGGGCGAACTCGTCATGCAAGTCACGGTGCACGAGGATGCGCTGGACCGAGTTGCAGCTCTGCCCGTTGTTCGAGAACCCGCCGGCCAGACACTCACGGAGCGCCAGCGGGATGTCGGCATCGGCGCAGACCAGGTTGGCTGAGTTGCCGCCCAGCTCCAGCAAGACCGGCCGCAGCCCGGCGGCCGCCCGGATCTGGCGGCCCGCCGCTGTACCTCCCGTGAAACTGATCAGGTCCACCCGGGGGTCGTCGAGCAACGCAGTCCCAGTCTCACGGCCGCCCGGAACCACGTTGACCGCGCCGGGCGGGAAGCCGGCCTCGGAGAGGATCTCGGCCAGGCGCAGCGCGGGGGCGGGGGCCTGCGGGGCGGGCTTGACCACCACGCAGTTCCCGGCCGCCAGGGCGGGGGCGACCTTGTGCGCGACGAGGTTCAGGGGCGCATTGAACGGCGTGATCGCGGCCACGACGCCGACCGGGTGGCGGGCAAGCAGCGCGATGACGCCCGCGCCACCCGGAATCGCGTCCGGCGGCGGGCTGGCCGGGAGCAGAGCCTCCGCGGCGGCCGCCGAAGCCCTCAGCGTCCACGGCACCCGCCGGGTCTCCCGCCTGGTGTGGGAAATCACCTTGCCGGTCGCTTCGGTGATCTCCCGCGCCAGATCGTCCGCCCGGGCTGCGACGATGTCGGCGGCCGCCCGGAGCAGGCGGGCGCGTTCGTGCGCCGGCATCCCGGCCATCTGCGGCCGCGCCGCCGCGGCCGCGTCCAGTGCGGTGGCGACGGTGCCCGGGTCAGCGACACCGACCCGGGCCACGACCCGGTCCGCCCACGGCTCGACCAGGTCGTCGAACTCGGCGACCTCGACGAACCGGCCGCCTACCCAGGGCAGCAGACGGCCGGCCGGGCTACCAGCCATAGTCCGGAACCGGGCCGGGCAGCGGCGGAAGATCCCAGCTACCGGTCCCCGGCGCGGCCACCGAGGCGTCGACCCGTATGTCCAGGACGGTCGGCCGTTCCGACTTGATGGCCGCCTCGACCGCGTCCGCGATCTCGTCGGGACTGTCGATCCGGGCTCCGTCAGCGCCCATCGCCCGGCCTATGGCCGAGATGTCCGTGCTGTAGAGCTCGCCGGTCGAGGTCCGGCGGAACCGGGTCGCGATCTCACGGTCAGCTCCGAAGAACGTGGCCTGCTGGCCGCGGATCGAGCCGTACCCGCTGTTGTTCCACACCACCCAGACCGCCGGCACGTCATGTTCCACCGCGGTAGCCACCGCGTTGGCGTGCATCAGGAAGCAGCCATCGCCGCAGACGGTCAGCGCCGGGCTGCCGGGGGCGGCCAGCTTGGCGCCGATGACACCGCCGACCCCGAATCCCATCGAGGCGAAGCCCCAGGCCTGGAGAAGCCGGCCCGCGGGCGGCGCGGCCAGCTGCTGCAGCAGCCAATTGTGGTGGATGCCGACGTCGGCGAGCACGTTCGCGTCATCGGGCAGCACCCGCTGAAGCTCCGCGACCAGCCGGTCGGGGCGGATCGGCACGGCCGGGTCGGCCTGCCTGACCGCGAGGTCCGCCTCCCACTGCCGCTTCCAGGCGACCGTCTCCGTGAGCCAGGCGGCACGGCGTTCGGCTGGCACGTCGTCGGGCGTGACCAGGCCGAGCAGTCCCGCGGCCAGCTCCGCGGTGTCGGCGATGACGGCGAGCGTCGGCGGGTAGTTACGGCCGATCTCCTGCGGGTCGATGTCCACGTGGATGAGCCGGGTGGGCGGGATGCTGAAGGTGACCCCAGGAATCCACGAGCTCGTGGCCCGGTCATCGAAACGGGTGCCGAGCGCGAGGATGACATCCGCGGTCCGCGCCGCCTTGTTGGCCGCGTAGGTGCCGTTGCGGCCGGTCGGCCCGAGGCACAGGTCGTCCCGCTCGTCGAGGACGCCCTTGCCGAGCGGCGTCGTGACGACCGGGATGCGCAGCCTGGCGGCGAGCTCGCGTACCAGCGTGCGGGCCCGCGGCGCCATCGCGCCGTTGCCAGCCACGATGACGGGGCGCTCCGCCTCCCCGAGCAGTTCCGCCACCCGCCGCAGCGCCTCCGGGGACGGCGCCGGCGCGGCCACCGCGTCCGGGCGCCAGAGCGGCACGGCCACCTCATCGCCCACGTCTTCCACGAAGACGTTGAGCGGCACGTCGATGTTCACCGGACCGGGCCGACCCGAGGTCATCAGGGCGAAGGCCTGACTGAGCATCAGCGGGAGCATCTCCGGCCGGACCGCCTGGAAGCTGCGCTTGACGTAGCTGCGGATCACGCCGGGGAAATCACCCTGGAAGTACTTTCCGGACTCCTGGAACGGCCCACGGTTGAACTGCGAGGTGGGCACGTTCCCGGTAATCGCGAGCATGGCCGAGGAATCGAACATGGCCCCGGCAATGGCCATCACGATGTTGACCGAACCGGGTCCGCAGGACGTGTAGGTGGCGATCGGACGGCCGGATACCCGGTAGTACGCGTCCGCGATGAATCCGGCGATCCGCTCGTCGTGCGTGGAGATGGTCTCAATGTCAGCGCGCCGGTCATAGGCGGCATCGAGAAGGCCGAGGATCCCATGTCCGCAGACACCTACAAGGTAGGGAACCCGCTGCTGCACCAGATAGTCAACGATTACGTCGGCGCCGCGACGGCCCATGATTTACCTCGATGTATTACGTTGCATACCGTTGTGTACAGCACAGTATGAGGCGGGTCCCCGAGGTGTCAAGACGCCGGTCGCTAGGGCTGGCTCATCTCGTCAGGACCGTCACGGATCATGTCGAGACGCACGTCCCGGGCCACCCACATGTGCTTTTCGGCCACCTCAGCCGCCCCGTCCGGGTCCCGCCGCCGGATCGCCTCCAGCAGCAACCGGTGCTCCTCCAGGGCTTCCTCCCACCGCCCGGAGCGCAGATAAGTCGTGGCCGGATAGCGGCGCAGGTGAACAGCGAGCCGCTCGAGCAGGTCGGCCAGCGTGTGGTTCCGCGCGGCCTGCCAGATGGCGCGGTGGAAGGACCGGTTGATCGCGGCCATCTCCTGCGGCGTAGCGGTGCGCGCCTCCCCCATGCTGCGCAGGATCCGGTCCAGGTTGGCCAGGTCGTAATCGGTCCGCCGGGTCGCCGCATCCCGCGCGGCCGCCGCTTCGAGGATGGTGCGGACCCCGTAGATCTCGAGCACTTCCTCGGAGCTCGTCTGGCGGACGCGCATGCCGCGGTTGACCCTCTCGAGCACGCCGTCCTGCTCGAGCATGCGCAGCGCCTCACGGATCGGGGTCCTGCTCACCCCGAAACGCTTGCCGAGGGCGGACTCGACCAGAATCTCGCCCGGGCGCAGATCGCCCTCGAGGACTTCCTCAAGCAACTGGTGATAGAGCGATGGCACCTTGGGGCCGTCCTTCCCGCACGCCCTTGCCTGCCCGGGTCGGCTACGCCAGCCCCCGACCGGCCATGGCCCGATGATAGGGGATGATGTCACGCTCGGCCGGCAATCCCAAGGGCGCTCCAGCCTGCCGTAGCAGGCCGCCGCGAAGCACTGGCCCGGCCCGCCGGCGCGGCCCGGCCCGCAGCCGTAACGTTGCCGGAATTTAGCTGTAACGCAACCTATGTTCGGTAATGGGGCCTTACGTCGCCTTCAACCGTAACCGGAGGCTCTTGACGCACTGCATACTGCGGTATACCTTCTGACTACGTTTCGGGCGCGCGACCACATTCCGGGCCCACCGGAGGCCAAGTCAGGGCTCCCACCTGGCCCGACATGGACAGCAGACCGAACTCTCGGTCCCTAGCGGAAGGATCCAGGTGACAACGAACCGACAGCCTTCCCGCGGCCACCCGCTACCCCGGCGCCGCGACCGGCCACGAGTTCCGGGTAAGCACGGCGACAGCCGCCCGGCCGGGCCCTGGCCTGGCGCATCCATTCCCCTGCCCCCGCATCCGTGACGGCCTGCGTGATGTCTGGCCGCGGACCAGACATCACGCAGGCTTTCGCGCATCCTCCCGCCGCATCGGCCCGGCCGCCGGCCTGATGCCACAGTAACGACGTCGAATCGACGCCGGGCCCTGACATTAACGCGCCGGAATTCCGGCGCCAGCCGGGTATTTCGTGGCATCGCGAGGTGCCGGCCCATGTCCAATCGTGTGTTCGAGGTCCACTAAAGGTCAGAGAAGGCGCATGAGTAACTTTTGGCTCGGAGTTGGTTTCGGTCTGGTCACCGCGTCCATCCTCGCCCTGGCAACCGTTCCTCTCTCCCTTCAGATGAGCGTGGCTCGTATTCCCAACTTCGCCCACGGGGAGATCCTGACCGTTGGCGCATACGCCGCGTATCTCGTCAACGAACACATCAGCAACGTCTATCTGGCGGCCGTGGCTGCTGTGCTGGCCGGGGGGGCGGTGGCCTTCCTCATGAATGTCCTGCTGCTCCAGCCGTTCGCACGGCGCAGGCCGAAGCTGCTGATCCTGTTCATTCTCACGATCGCGGCCAGCCTGATCATCCAGAACCTCATCCTGCTGTTCTTCACTGGCAACAGCCTCGCCTACAAACTGCCGGCCAGCGCGCCGCACCACGTGGGGCCGTTCCTGCTGACCGGGATGAACCTGTTCACGATCGCCGCGGCCGTGGTCGTCATGCTGGCCGTGCACGTCCTGCTGAAGTACACGAAGTTCGGCAAGGCGCAGCGGGCCGTCGCCGACAGCCGCGAACTCGCTCAGGTCACTGGCATCAATAGCGAACGGATCATCCGGATCACCTGGCTGCTGGACGGCCTGATCGCGGGCTTCGCCGGCTTCCTGCTCGGCATCAGCTCCGGCACGCTGAGCCCGACGCTGGGCCAGGGCTACCTGCTGGTGATATTCGCCGCGGCCATCCTCGGCGGAATCGGCAGGCCGTACGGGGCCATGGCCGGGGCCCTCTTCATCGGCCTGGCCATGGAGATCAGCGCACTGTACATCCCGGCGTCCTACAAGGAGGTCGTGGCCTTCGGCCTGCTCATCCTGACCTTGCTCTTCCGGCCGAACGGGATCTTCGCCGCGCCGCGCGCGGCTGGAGCGGCAGGAGCAACCGCATGACCCAGTACATCATCGGCCTCGCGACGACCGGCGTCATCTTCTCGATTGTCACCCTGGCGCTCAACGTCCGCTGGGGATGGGCGGGCGAGTTCGACATCGCCCTATTCGCGTTCGTCGCCATCGGCGCCTACGTCTACTCCGTCCTCACTCTCGGGCCCAACACGTTTCCCCCGCCGAGCGGCTACATCCTCGGGTTGCGGGCTCCCTTCCTGGTGGGGGTGATCGCCGCCGTCGTCGTGGCCGGGCTGGCGTCGGCAGTGGTCGGCGCGATAGCGCTCCGCAAGCTGCGCGACGACTACTTCGGGATTACGACCCTCGCGTTCGCCCTGATCCTGGCCCTGGTGATCGGGCAGTACACACCGCTGTTCGACGGGTACGAGGGGCTGTTCGGGATGCCTCAGCCGCTCTCGACCGTGCAGCCTTTCGGACCGGACGGCGGGTACTTCCTGGGCATCTGCATCATCGCGCTGGTGATCGCGTTCCTGGTCCTGCAGCGACTGTTCAACAGCCCCTTCGGCCGGGCGGTCCGGTCCGTCCGCGAGGACGACACCGCGTCGCTGGCCTTCGGCCGGAACGTGTACCTGCTGAAGCTCAAGGCCTACATCCTGGGCGGCTGCGTGGCCGGCCTGGGGGGCGCCCTGGTCGCGGCCTACATCACCGCCTTCAACCCCTACGGCTGGACGCCCCAGGAAACCTTCCTGATCTACGCCGCGCTGTTCATCGGCGGCCAGGGCAACGCCATCGGGGCGATTATCGGCACCTTCTTCGTCGAGGTCGGGGTCCAGGAAATCACCCGGTACGTTCCGCAGATCGGCAGCAACGCCTCCAGCGGGGACGCGATTCGCCTGGTCCTCATCGGCCTGCTGATTGTCGGGATCTTGTGGTGGCGGCCGCGCGGCGTGCTTCCCGAGCGGCGCAACATGGACCTGCTGCCGGGCGAGGCGCGACCGCGCCGGCCTGGGCTCCAGTGGCCCGGGTTCCGGGTGGCGCTGGCCTCCGCGGGCCGCCCCGCGC
>JAOPYP010000340.1 GCA_025964635.1 Actinomycetes bacterium
GTCAGTATCCGCCGCCGCTGCTGCTGCTGCTTGAGCTGCTGTGGGCGGCGGGCGCGGCGGTCCCTGAGACCGCCACCTCATGCCATACCCCGCCAGACAGGTTGACACCGTTGCCCTTGGCCTGCCCCGGCGCGGTGTCGCTCACGTAGGTGTACAGCGGATGCCCGTTATAGCTGGCCTGCGCCGACCCATCCGACCGGGTGATCGTGGCCAGCGTGCCGGTGACACCCGGGCCCGCCGACGCCGGACCCTTCACCGGCGGCCAGTACTGCGCGCACGACCCGTTGCAGTTCGACTTCGACGCCGTGTCCGGCGCGAACGAGTACACCGTGAACCCCTTCGCGTTAGTCAGCACCCGGGCGCCGCCGATCGTCGCGGACTTCAGCACCGCGCCGGACCCGCCCGCCGGGGACCCAGCCGCACTGGACGGGCTACCCGCCGTGCTGGCCGGGCCGGAACCGCCGGCCGTCGACGACGTCCCGCACGCCGCCGCGATCAGGGCCACCCCGGCCAGCCCAGCCGGTACAAACCATCGGTTACCCATCACATACCCCACTCACTGAAGAAAGGCCTGCCTATCCCCAGCACGTAACCAGCCGCGGGTCCGTTCACCCCGGCGGAGCGACAACGAAGGCCCAGCGGTTGGCTGGAGGGTACGGTCAGAGCGTTTGACCGCGCAGCAGCCGGCCGCCAGCTGAACCGCCTGGCCAGCATTCTCGTTTACCTATGCGGGGCCGGTTCTGGCCTCCCGGCCTTCCGGGACTCAGCAGGACTGCCGGGACCCGAGGCTGCCGAGCTTGCTAACGGGGGTACGGATGAGGCGTTGGATCTTCCTGGTGCTCGGCGTCCTGCTGGCGATCGTCGGCGGCCTCTGGATTCTCCAGGGCCTGAATCTTCTTGGCCAGTCAGGCGGGATGAACGGCCAGCGCGCCTTTGCGCTAATCGGCCTGGTCTGCGTGCTTGCGGGGCTCGGCTTCATCGCGGCAGGCGTGCGGGCACGCCGGGCGGCGGCACGGATACCGGGAGCACGCTGACCAGGTCAACAGGCTGCGCGTCACCCGGTTGCCGTCACGGGAACTGGCGGGTGAGCGGCTCCCAGTAGTTCGGGTGCCAGCCCGCGTCGAGGTGCTCGCCCGTGCCGTCCGGATAGCCGGCGTGGTCCAGGACGACTTTCGTGCT
Organism: Actinomycetes bacterium; assembly: GCA_025964635.1. GTDB lineage: Bacteria > Actinomycetota > Actinomycetes > Streptosporangiales > Streptosporangiaceae > RYN-230. The sequence goes on from JAOPYP010000340.1 coordinate 1,180, forward strand.
GCCGCCGTCCGGCGTCAGTTCGAACCGCACCACTGAATAGACTCCGTCGTCCCAGTTGCTGGCCCGCCAGGCCTGGACCAGCCGCGCTCCCGGCACGCACTCGATGTTACGGCCGCGGATTGCGCCGTCGAAGAGGGAAAATTCACCGCCGGCCGCCGGATCGATCTGCGCCGGGGCACCGGTCATCGCGCCGAAGACCGCCGCCTGCGTCAGCGCCGCGAAGATATCGTCCGGGGACGCAGCGAAGGTCTGCTCCTGGTGGATATGCGCGGTCATGCTGTCTCCCTGAGACTCGTCGGTGGCACCGGGGCAGCCCCGGAACTGGAGGCAAACAGTAAACCATGTGGTTTACTGTTTGCCTAGCCGTGCGGCGATCTGAACAGGAAACGGGAACGATGACCACGTCCGCCGACGAGCGCCTCGACCTTGTCTTCGGAGCACTCGCCGACCGCACCCGCCGTCGGATGCTCGCGCAGCTGGCCTCGGCGCCTGCCTCTATCACCGAGCTGGCCGCGCCGCACAACATGTCCCTGCCGGGGGCCTCCAAGCACGTCCGGGTCCTCGAGCATGCCGGGCTGGTCAGGCGCACGATCGACGGCCGCGTCCACCGGTGCACGCTCGACCTCGCAGCCATGCGCACCGCCGACGACTGGCTTGCTCATTACCGGGCCTTCTGGGATCACACCCTTGACGCCCTGACCGATTACGTCCGCGAGGATCCGCGATGACTGGCCCTACCGGCCTGCGGCTCGTGACCAGGCGGCTGATACCCGCCAGCCCGGAGCGGCTTTTCGAGGCATGGACCTCCCCGGTGCTCCTGCGCCAGTGGTGGGGGCCGCCCGGCGGCCGCTGTACCAACGCCACCCTCGAGCCAGTCGTCGGCGGCAGCTACCGGCTCGACAACGCCCTTGCGGACGGCTCGTCCGTGGTCATCTCGGGCCGGTTCACCCTCATCGACGCGCCCCGCCAGCTCGCCTACACCTGGCAGGTCCGCCCCGGGCCGGAACGCTCCGAACTCGTGACCGTCACCTTCGACGCGTGCGACGCTGGCACCGAGGTGACGGTCGAGCACCTGCAGATCTCCGGCGAAAACTCCAGGACGGAGCACGCCGCGGGCTGGACCGCCTGCCTCGACCGCCTCACCGCGTATATCTGACGCCGCCTCAGCCGGGCCCGCGATGACCGGCTGTTCACACTGACCCTTGTCGTGGGGGGGATGGAATCCGGCGGCCCAATCCGGAACGGGCTGGCGGGCGGGCGTCCGGTCATCATCTGGCGGCGGGGGCCCCGAGGTAGGCGAGGACGGCGAGCACCCGGCGGTGCTGGGCGTCGTCGGGCGGCAGGCCGAGTTTGGCGAAGATGTTGCTGATGTGTTTTTCCACCGCGCTGGCGGAGACCACCAGTCGCTGGGCGATGGCCGTGTTGGAATGGCCCTCGGCCAGCAGTGCCAGGAGCTGCCGTTCACGGGCGGTCAGCGCCCCCAGGGCGTTGTCCCGGCGCTGCCCGGCCAGCAACTGGGCAATGACCTCGGGGTCGAGCACCGTCGCACCGCGGGCGACCCGGTCCAGGGCGTCCAGGAACTCCTCGATCCTGGCGACCCGGTCTTTCAGCAGGTAGCCGACCGCGCCGGAGCCGTCCGCGAGCAGGTCGCCGGCGTAGGACGCCTCCACATACTGGCTGAGCACCAGCATGGGGGCGCCGGGCAGGTGCGAGCGGGCGGTGATCGCCGCGCGCAGGCCCTCGTCCGTGTGGGTCGGCGGCATCCGCACATCGACGACCGACACGTCCGGGCGGTGTCTGAGCACCGCCTCGACCAGGGCGGGGCCATCACCGACCGCGGCCACCACCTGGTGACCGTCCTCGGCGAGCAGGCGGACCAGGCCCTCGCGCAGCAGCACCGCGTCGTCGGCCACGACGATCCGCAGTGGACCGCGGGCGGGGCGGTCCGGCGGTGGTCCGGGCGCTGCTTCGTGCGGGGTCAGCAGCACGGCAGTTCCGCGGTGACCGTCGTCGGGCCGCCGTAGGGACTGGTGACCCGCAGCCGGCCGCCGGCCGCGTGCAGCCGGTCGTCCAGCCCCCGCAG
>JAOPYP010000357.1 GCA_025964635.1 Actinomycetes bacterium
CGGACGGCCCGGACGAGCCATTAGCCCAGGCGGACATGCCGTTGACCCGCGCCGACCCCATCGCCTCGGCGAACCGGGCCGGGTCGGCGGGAGGGTGGGCCGGCGGCTCGGCCCGGGAGGGCTCGGAGGTCAGCAGGGACTCCACCGGCTCATCGGTGACCGGTGCCCGGCCTTCGACAACCGCCAGGGTGTCGACCTTGGCGTTCCGGTCGGCGAACAGGATGAAGTGGAAGATAAGGAACCGGAGGGCGAACGTCACGCAGTTCGCCGCGAGGTAGAAGAGGTCGGCCACGACGACCTGGGCGGGCCCGTCCAGCCCCATCGACAGGGCCACATGGTTCCCGAACTTGCTGGCCAGCGTCAGGATTACCCCCGCGCCGATGGAGACGGCCACGAACGGCAGGGTCTCCTTCAGCGGGTGCGGACGGCCCTTGCGTTCCCACGCCCAGCGGCTGATCACGTAGCTGACGGCCGCTCCCGCGAGCCAGCCCGCGAACCCGGCCACGCCCGCGGTCAGGTTGGCCGGCCCGAGGCAGATGATGTACGTGATCTGGGTCGCGGCTACCGCACAGAACGCAGCCGGGGCAAAGCGGATGAAACGCTTCACAACCGTACTGCGCAACTTGGTCTGCAACGGTGCGGGAACGACTCGCCACAGGGCGTCAGAAATCCTGGGCGGAAGAAGAGTCATCAGCGTCCTAGCTCTTTCGGAGACCGACGGGTCATCCAGACAGGTATACAGTACGGGACCCCCCAGATGTCCCAGGTACGCGACCTCCTCTCAGCATTCCTTGAGCTTGTGCCGCCGCCGGCGCGGGTGCCTGTCCTACTTGCCTACCACCATGCGCCGCGCTGACACATCCGTCCCAGGCGGTCTGGCCCGGCTAGCTGACCGCGCCGCCCAGGCTGGACGGGCCGGCCCACGAGCCGCTGCTGTACCGGGCGCGCCAGAGGTGATTGCTGGCGCCTTTCCAGAACACATCGACCACGCCACTGGGCTGGCCGGCGGCGAATGGTGCGCTGCCGAGCGTGCCCATTCCCAGCGGGGCCGCCTTCTGCCACCCGCCGCCCCGGCTGGCCGACCACCAGAGCCTGCCGTCGGCGCCCTTCCAGAACACGTCCGCTCCCTTGCCGGGCGCACTGACCGCGAACGGGCCCGCGGACAGCCTCCCACTCAGCTCGCCGGCCTTGCTCCAGCCGGAGCCGGGCGTGTACGTGGTGTGCCACACGCCCTTGCGGGAGGTGGCGGCCCAGAAGACGTCGACGGCCCCGCCTGGCAGGCCGGTGACCGCGGGGGCACTGCCCAGCTTGCCCATGCCCCGGTCCACCGCCTGGCCCCAGGATGAGCCCGAGCGGCGGATCACCCAGAGGTGGCCGTTGGTGCCCCTCCAGGCCACGGTCAGCGCGCCGTGGCCCGACACCGCCGGGGCCGGGGCGGAGGACAGGCGGCCGCCCAGGTTCTGCGGCTTGCCCCAGCCGTGGGCCCGCCGGTACTCGGCGTACCACAGGTGATTGTCCGAGGAGCCGCGCCAGAACACGTCGATCTGGCCGTTGGCCTGGCCCACCGCGGCCGGCTTGCTGCCCAGCACGCCCATGTTCAGCTGCCGCAGCGCGGACCAGTTCGTCCCGGGGGTGAAGGAGGCCTCCTGCAGGCGGCCATTCCTGCCCTTGGCGAATACGGCCACGTTGCCCGGCACCGACGCGACCGCGGAAGGCTGGCTGGCCAGCCGTCCGCCCATGCTGACCGGGCCGTGCCAGCCGCTGCCGGGCGCGTACCAGTCGTGCCAGAGCTTGCCGTCCCGCCCCCTGAAGAACGCGTCCACGTCCCCGGCGGACTGGGCCGCCGCCTGGGACGCCTGCGGCGACCCGCCGGTCACCCCCTGCTGGACGTCGAGGTAGTCCTTGTCGATGTTGATCGTGACCCCGCCGTAGGTGACGTTCTGGCCGCCCTGGTACTGGTGGATGCGCTGGTGCCCGGCCCATTCGCTGCTGGGCAGGAGGGGGTCGCTGGTGTCCGCGGCCCCGTTCCACAGGGCGTCGTAGATCACGTCCGGCATGGCGTAGGCGGGGTTGGCGTAGTTGTTGACCAGGGCCTGGATGCCCGACAGCGAGTTGCTGTACACACCGGACGAGAACCCGAGGGTGTGCACCTCCCTGGTCCACGCGGTCAGGAAGCGCAGCACCCGGCCGTTGAGCGTGGCGGGATAGGCCTCCATGTCGTAGTACAGCGGTGTCCCCGGGCCGAAGCCCAGCAGCCGGGCCTGGCTGACCGCGTCCTTGGCCGCGCTGACCGCCTGGCTGGCCGCCGAGTTGACTTCCCCGAAGCTCGCCTGCGGGCCGACGTAGATGGGCATGAAGTGCCATCCGGACGCCTGCTGCTGGCTCACCCAGGACGCGGTCAGGTTGGGCTGGGCGCAGGCCCGGTCCGAGCCGCCGATGTAGATGCCCACCGCCCGGTACGGGGAACGCCGCAGCCAGGTCTGCATCGAGGCGACGCTGGGCGCGGTGCAGGCGTCGAAGCCCTTCCCGGTGAAGTCGGTCGCGCCGGCCGGCAGCGTCGCACGGGTGGCCGAGATCCGGGCGGGCGTGTTGCCGGGGAGGTTGGGCGGCGGCGTGCCGGCCCGCACGCCGCGCACCGGGACCCGGAGCGAGGCACTGGCCAGGATGCGGTTGACCACGGCCCGGTGGGTGGAATAGGTCGCGGTGACCATGATCCGCCTGGTAGTCACCGCGATCAGGCGGTCCACCGGGTACATCGCCGCGGCTGCGGTGGCCCGCCCGGTGGCCGGCTGGACGAGCAGCGCTTCCGTGGTCCCGATGACCGTGCTCGGGCAGCGCTGGTTGTGCCCCGGTGTGCCCAGGTAGAGCACGTGACGGTCGAAGCGGACGCAACTGCGGGAGTGCGCGGCCAGGCGGCTCACCCGCCAGGTGCCTGGGATGGTGAAGGTGTAGCCCCGGTACGTCACCCGCTGGGACTTGGGCCGGGCCTCGGACTTGCGCTGAGACTGGGACTTGGGCTGGGACTGGGACTTGTGCTGGGACTGGGTGTGCGTGACGCCCGCGGCCGCGCTCACCGCGGGCCCTCCTGCAGTGGCGAGCAGCAAGCCGACGGCCCAGCAGGCCAGGGCTAGCGCACGGCGGCCCCCGCCTTTCCGTGCATAACTATTAAAATGCATGATGAATCCCCCCCGGGAAAGCCGCATTCACCCCCTTTTTCCGGCGAACCGCATTTTCCTGCCCCCTGCGGATACCAGATGGTGACGCACGGCCACTCTTCATCTACAAGATGGAGCTTAAGGGCTGAGGTCCCCCATGACTAGGGCGACCCCCAGGGAGCCGGTCATTTTCCGCAAGGGCCGCGTGCCAAGCAAACGGGAAAATAGAAGCAAGAAATGATTCAGCCGGACAACTAGTCAGAATTGGCGATACCAGTGGGCAGCCCGCCGGAACTGCCCGGGCTCGCGTGCCACAGTTTGCGGGGCGGGCCTTTCAGCCCCGGGCCGGGGGGCCCGGTCTCGGCGTACGGGGACAGCACGAAGCCGTTGGGGTAAATAATCTTCTCGCCTGCCTCCTGGAGGGCCGGCCGCTTACTCGCCGCGCCGCCCTGGGCCGGGACGTCTCCCGCCGCCATGGCGGAGCGCACCGCCCCGATGCCGCTGGCCGACCGGATCTCCTCCAGCGCGGCCAGGTCCCAGCACTCCTCCCCGTTGATCGACACCGACCCGCCGGTCCGGCGCACCCGGCCGCGGACCACGAGCAGCCAGGACCCGAACACCCGGGCCGCGCACCGCGGCTGGACGGACTCGAAGAACGCCAGGTCCACCGGGCCGGTCGCATCATCGAGGGTGGCGAAGATGATCCTCATCCCGGACCGGATGGCCGGGGTCTGCGTGGCGATCTTCACCCCGGCGACCAGGATCCGCGCCCCGGCCCGGCAGCGGTGCAGGTCAGCGGAGCGCACCACGCCCAGCTGGCCGAGCAGATCCTCGTAGAAGCTCACCACGTGCCGGCTCAGGTCGATGCCGAGGATCTCCAGCTCGGCCTCGACCCGCTCGGCCGCAGACAGCTCCCGCAGCTCACCCGCGGGGACCAGTTCCGCGAACCCGTCGCCGCCCCCCTCGAGGTCCAGCAGCGCCTGGCTCCGCCCGCCCTCTCGCGACTTTTCACGCGGGTGGTGCGCTTCGGTGTCGGGTGTATGGGGGTTTGCGGGCCCGGAACGCGTGATAAGTCGCGCGGGACCCCGGCGGGACGAGGCCGCCCGGCGGTCGAGGACCCCGACGCGGGCCAGCAGGTCGCGCCGGGACGGGGGCGGTCCCGCTGCGCCGGGCCCGGCACCCGGCTCCCCCCCGGCCGCACCGGGGTTGGCACCCGGCTCCCCCCGGGCCGCACCGGGCCCGGCGTCCGGGTCATCTGGGACGCCGTAGAGCGAGTCCAGGGCGCCCACCAGGACCAGGCGCTCGGCGACCGGGCGGGACACGGCCGCCCGCTCCCACAGGTCCCGTAGCGACGCGTAGGGCTGGCCCGCCACGATCCTGGCCACCTCGGCGTCGCTGATCCCCTTGACCTCGCGCAGTCCCGGCCGCAACCCTTCCCCGGGCAGCTGGGGCACGCGTTCCACGCACCAGTCCCCGAGAGAGGCGTTCACGTCGACCGGCAGGATCGGGATGCCGGCCAGCCGGGCGTCCCCGACGATCACCCGCTTGGGGTACATCCCCGGGTCGTGGGTGAGCACCCCGGCGTAGAACGCGGCAGGATAGTGCCGTTTCAGCCAGGCCGACTGGTACGTCGGTACCGCGAATGCCGCCGCGTGCGCCTTGCAGAAGCCGAATCCGCCGAAGGACTCGAGTACCTCCCAGACCCGCACCACGGTCGCCGCGTCGTACCCCCGGTCGCGGGCCGCGCCGCGGAACCATTCCCCCGCGCTGGCCCGGGACCGGTCGTCGGAGAGCATGCGCCGGATCCGCTCGGCCTCGGAAAGCCCGCAGCCGGTCATCGCGTGGATGATGCGCAGCACCTGCTCGTGGAAGATGACCACCCCGCCGGTCTCGGCGAGCGTGGCCGCCAGGTCCTCGTGCGGATACGAGGGCACCCGGCGGCCATGCCGTGTCTCCAGGTAGGGCGTGACCATGTCGGAGTTGACCGGGCCGGGGCGGAACAGCGAGATGTCCACGATCAGGTCGCCGATGGTGCGGGGCAGCAGCTTGGCCACGAGCTCGCGCTGACCCGGTGACTCGATCTGGAAGCAGCCGAGGGTCCGGGCGGTGCGGATCATCTCGAACGTGGGCTCGTCGGCACGGCCGATGGCGTCGAGGTCCACCTGCTCGCCCCGGGTCCGGTCGATCTCGGTGAGCGTGTACGCCATCGCCGACTGCATGCGCACGCCGAGCACATCCAGCTTGATCAGGCCCGCGGTCTCGACGTCGTCCTTGTCGAACTGGCTCAGCGGCAGCCCCTCGAAGCTCTGCTCCACCGGGGTCCGGTCCAGCAGGGAGGTGTCGGAGAGCACCACGCCGCACGGGTGCATCGCCACGTGCCGGGGCAGCCCGTCGAGCCGTTCGGCCAGCTGGAACACCGCGGCGAGCTGGGGTATGGCCAGCCCGCTGGCCCGCAGCTCGGGCAGGTCGGTGAGGGCGTTCCGGATCCGGCCCGCCCGGATGTGCGGGAAGGCCTTGGCCACCGCGTCGATCTCATGCGGCGGCAGCCCGAGCGAGGCCGCGACGTCCCTGATCGCGCTGCGCGCCCGGTACGTCTCCATCATCGACACGCAGGCAACCCGCTGGTCGCTGTAGGCGTCCAGGATCGCCCGGTAGGCCTCGATCCGGCGCGCCGACTCCACGTCCAGGTCGATGTCGGGCAGACCCTGGCGGCTCTCGGACAGGAACCGCTCCATGATCAGGTCATAGTCGAGCGGATCGATGTTAGAGATACCGATCAGGTAGTTGACCAGGCACCCGGCCCCGGACCCGCGGATGGAGCAGCGGATGCCCCGGCCCCTGATCAGGCTGGCCACGTCGGCCACGGTAAGGAAGTACGATGCCAGCCCGGTCTTGGCGACGATGGAGAGCTCGTGGTCCAGCCGCTGGGCCGCCCGGCGCCGCAGCCGGCGCTGGCCGCGGATCCGGCCCACCCCCGGGTACCGGCGCCGCAGCCCCTCGGCGCACCTCATCCGCAGCGTGACCAGCGGCGCGCCGCCGGTGGTCTCCGGCATGAACCGGCCGCCCAGGCCCAGGTCACGCTCGGGGTCGAGGGTGCACCGCTCGGCCAGCACCGCGGTCGCGTGGAGCAGTTGCGTCATCGCGGAGTCTCCGGGAACCCCGTCGTCCGGGCTCCCGCAGACCCGCGCCGCGATCGCGGCCATCTCCTCACCGCTGGCGAGGTAGGCCCGGGCGTTGCGCCGGGCCAGGTGGCGCTCGCTCAGCGGGGCCAGCTGCCGGGCTGCGTCGAGCACCTGGGCCACGGCGGCGTCGGGCGGGTCGAGGTAGCGGACCGCGTTGCTGAGCACGGCGGTGACCCCGGCCTCGCGGGCGAGCCGCAGCATCCGCGCGGCGCGGTGGGTGCTCCCCCGGGTCCGGTGGTCGGTGATCTCGATGACTACCTCACCGTGCTCCCGCCATCGGGCCAGGGCGGCCGCGGCGAGGTCGGGCCGCCGGGCGGAGATCGCCCGGCCGACGTCGCTGCCGGAGCCGAGCAGGATGATGAGGCCCTCGGCGTGCTCGGCAACCAGGGCCGGGGTGATCACCGGGGCCCCGCGCGCGCCTGCCTGATGCGCCGCGCTGACCAGCCGGCACAGCGAGGCCCACCCCCGGCGGCCCGAGGCGAGCAGGGTCACCCGGGCGGCATCCTCGCTGCGCAGCCGGGCCGGGGCCGCGGAGTTCAGCAGCCGGGCGGGCGCGCCACCGCCCGGGCCCGCCAGCGCGGGACCGCCCGGCACCACACCACCAGGGCGTGCCGCCTCAGCACCACCGGGGCCCGCCAGGGCGAGATCAGCGCCGAGGATCGTGGCGATGCCCGCCTCGGCGCAGGCCACCGCGTGCTTGACCGCCCCGTACAGCCCGTCCCGGTCGGTCAGCGCGAGCGCGCGCATCCCCTGCTGCGCGGCCCGGGTGACCAGGGCGGCCGGGGGGGCGACCCCGTAACGCAGCGAATAGGCCGACGCGACATGCAGGTGCACGAAGTCGGCCGCCCAGCTCACCCCGTTAAATCCCATACCCGGGCCAGCATCCACTGGCCGGTCGCGAGGTCATGGCGCAGCTCGTAGGTGCCCGCCCGGGCGCTGCGCCCGGGCGCTGCCTCGACCCGCCAGAACTCGCGCTCGGCCGGGGTGTCCAGATCCGGGTTCTGCTGCTTCCACCACTCCCGGCTGATCACCCAGTGGTCCAGCACCCCGAGCACCGTGTAAAGCCTTCCCCGCCACACGAATCTGGTCGGCCTGCCGTCCTGGACCCCGACGTCCACCGGCTCCGCGTACGTCCTGCTCACCTGTCTGCCCGCTCCCTGTAACTCCGTTCGCTACCACCCCGGGGAAGGCAGGCAGTCACTATTACATCGAATATAGGTTCGATGCAAGCGACCGGGGTGCCCGGACGGCCAGGCGGACGGTCAGGCGGCGCTCGCCCGAAGGGGCAGGTCACGGGCTCACAGTGCCGGCTCACAGCGCTGGCTCACAGTGCCGGCCCGCAGCGCTGGCTCACTGTGCTGGCATACAGCGCTGGCTTACAACGCCGGCCGGGGGCGGATTCCTCAGCCTGGCAGCCCGGCCAGCCGGCCCTGGCAGGCCATAGTGTGCGCGAAGAACGCAGCCCGGTCGGTGATCACGTTCTCGAACTGGCCGAACAACTCGAAGCTGATCATGCCGAACAGGGCGGTCCAGCAACCCAGGGCCGCGGCGATCACGTCATCGGGCGCCCCGGGCAGCACCAGCTCGCGCAGCGCGCCCGCGTCCGCGGCGAACGACTCCGGGGGCGGCGGGCAGATCCCGGCCGGCTGGAGCGCGCCCGCCTGCCAGGCGTCGCTGATGATCTTCCCGAACACCGTGGCCGCCCGGGCCGCGGGCCCGATGGTCTGCTGCGGTGCCTGGTAGCCCGGCACCGGCGACCCGTAGACCAGCGCGTACTCGTGCGGGTGGGCCAGCGCCCAGTCCCGGATGGCCCGGCAGACGGCGAGCCAGCGCCTGGCGTACTCCCCGGCCGGGCACGTCGCGTCGGCCTGCTCGGCCACCTCGCCGATCGCGTTGTAGCCGTCCACGATCAGCGCGGTCAGCAGGTCGTCGCGGCTGGGGAAGTAGCGGTAGATGGCCGAGGAGACCATGCCCATCTCCCGGGCGACCGCCCGCAGCGACAGCCCGCCGGCCCCCTCGGTGGCCAGCTGGCCACGCGCCACTTCGGTGATCTCCCGGGTGAGCTCGGCGCGGACCCGCTCCCGGGCGGTACGGCTCGCATTCACCCGCCCAGCATAACAGAGCGGCGACACAAAACGAGAGCATCGCTCTTACAACTCACCTCGCGCTGCGAGAGAATGGCCACACCACCGTCACGATCAGGGAGTCGCGGGCCGGGCCTTTGCTTCCCCTCCTTTACCGCCCGGCCCAACTCCAGGCCGGCCACCAGCAGTGGCTCACTGTCCTGAAAAACGTCCTCGGACGCTCATGACCGCACCCCCGATCATGGCCAGCGGTGACTTTTCCCGCGGACGGTGCGCTTTGGCGGGGTGTTTTGCCCGTTTCGGCGCACCGTGGACTCTGTTGGCTTATTGGGTCGACACGCCGGGTGATTTGCGGGGGGCCGGGTGGTCTGGGGTTCATGATCGTTGGGCGGTCGCTGGTTTTGCCTCCACTGTCCCCGTCCGGGCCGCAGAATCGGGTTGTCATGTCGATGCAGCCGAAGCCGTGGCCGGAGGTGCCGGCCGCTACCGCCCGGGTGGCGCGGAAGGCGTTCCGCAAGGGCAGCCTGGCGATCCGGGCCCGTGATGAGCTGGGCGCCTGGTATGCGGATGGCGATTTCGCGGCGGCGTATGGGGTGCGGGGGGCGCCGGGGATGTCCCCGGCGCAGCTGGCGATGGTGACGGTGCTGCAGTTCTGCGAGAACCTGACCGACCGGCAGGCCGCGGATGCGGTGCGGGGGCGGCTGGACTGGAAGTACGCCCTGGGCCTGCCGTTAGACGATGAGGGGTTTGACTTCCCGGTGCTGAGCGAGTTCCGGTCCCGGCTGGCCGCCGCGGGCCTGGAACGCGCCCTGTTTGAGCTGCTGCTGGACCGGCTCAAAGAACTCGGGCTGGTGCGGCCGGGCGGGACGCAGCGGACCGATTCCACGCACGTGCTGGGCGCGATCCGGGACCTGAACCGGCTGGAGCTGGCCGGGGAAACGGTCCGCGCGGCGCTGGAGACCCTGGCCGCGGCCGCGCCGGGCTGGCTGGCGGCGGTGATCGACGCGTCGTGGCAGGAGGTTTACGGGCAGCGGATCGACGGGTGGCGGCTGCCGGCCAGCGAGACCAGGCGCCAGGAGCTGGCCCGCCAGTATGGCCGGGACGGCTACCACCTGCTGGAGGCGGCCCTCGCGCCGGGCGCGCCGGGGTGGCTGCGGGAGCTTCCCGCGGTGGAGGTGCTGCGGCAGGTCTGGGTCCAGCAGTACACCCGGGACCAGGACGGGACGGTGAACCGGCGGGAGGCAGGCCTGGAGTCTGGCCTCCCGCCCGGCAGATCCCGGATCACCTCCCCCTACGACACCGGCGCGCGGTATTCGCAGAAACGCGGCAAGGAGTGGCGCGGCTACAAAGTCCACCTCACCGAGACCTGCACCCACCCTGGTGAGCAGGCCGCTGATGCCCGGCCGGGTGCTGCGCTGAACCTGATCACGAACGTGGCCACCACCGCGGCGGCCGTGCCGGACGCCGCGATGACCGGGCCCGTGCACGACATGCTCGCCGCCGCCGGGCTGACCCCCGGCGAGCACGCCGCCGACGCCGGTTACGCCGGGGCGGACCTGCTGCTGGACGCCCGGGCCCGCGGCATCACCCTGCTCGCCCCGCTGGCTGTCCCGTCCTCCCCGCAAGCCCGCGCCGGCGGCTACACCGCGGACATGTTCACCATCGACTGGCAGAACCAGCAGGTCACCTGCCCCCAGGGAGCGGCCAGCCGCAAATGGTCCGCCTGCCGCACCGGCACCCGGGACGGGTTCATTGCGGGGTTCCCCGCCGCGACCTGCCGGTCCTGCCCGGCCCGGGACAAGTGCACCACCTCCACCCGCCAGGGCCGGCAGCTGTTCCTGCGGCCCCGCGAGATCTGCGAAGCCGTCACCGTCATCCGCGCCAGCCAGAGCGCACAGCAGTGGAAAGACCGCTACGCCATCCGGGCCGGGGTCGAAGCCACCATCCGCCAGGCCACCGCCGTCACCGGCATCCGCACCGCCCGCTACCGCGGACTGCCCAAAACCAGCCTCGAGCACGCCGCCGCCGCCGCCATCAACCTGATCCGCCTCGACGCCTGGCACACCGCCAGACCACTCGACCGGACCCGCACCACCTGCCTCCAGCGGCTCACCCTCACCACCACCGCCTGACCCCCAATAAACCAACAGGGTCACCGTCCGCGGGAAAAGTGAGCCCCGCGGCCCGGCGAACGGGTTGCGGGGACAGCACTTAACGACCGGAACGGGCAGGAAGTAACGAATAAACCCATTTCCGGCGCTGGGTGATCTCTAGGCTCGGCCGCATGGCGCACCGGCCCAGTGGTTCCCGGCCCAGTGGTTCTGGGCGGACCCCCCGGGTCGGCCTCCTGGCGGCCGCAGGGGCGGGGGTGGTCGTGGTCATCGTGGCGCTGGCCGTGGGTATCTCGCAGGCCACCTCGTCCCCGGCCTGCGCCGCCGTGATCATCCCCGCCGCCGCCGTGATCACGCCCGCCGCCGCCGTGATCACGCCCGCCGCCGCCTCCGCCGCCTCCGCGACCGCCGTCACTGACGTGGCTGCGGGCGCCCGGACCAGCGGGGAGGCCACCCACTACGAGCTGGCGGCCGGCGGCATGGGCAACTGCTCCTACCCGTCCCCGGCCGCCGGCCAGCTCTATGTGGCGCTGCCGCCGCCGGAGTACGGCGCCGCCGCCGCGTGCGGCAGCTACCTGCAGGTGACCGGCCCGGACGGGTCGGTCACGGTCGAGGTCATCGACCAGTGCCCGGAATGCCAGGCGGGGCACATAGACCTCAGCGAGCAGGCCTTCGCCAGGATCGCGCCGCTGAACGCCGGTCTCGTCCCGGTCAGCTATCACACGCTCGTGGACCCGCCGCTGCCCGCCTCGCTGTCCATGCTGGTCAAGCCGGGTTCCTCCGCGTACTACCTGGCGCTGCTGCCGGTCGGGACCGGCAACCCGCTGGCCAGCGTGGCCGTCAGCCAGGGGGCGGGCAACTGGCAGCCGCTGACCCGGACCACGTACGGCTACTGGCTCGCCCCGTCCGGCGCCGGGCCGGGGCCGTTCACGGTCCGGCTGGCCGACTCCGTGGGTCACCGGGCCACGGTGAGCGGGATCAGGCTCGCTCCTGGCGTCCTCCAGCCCACCGGGACGTCGATGTACGGCGCGGTCGCCGCCGCGCCCGTGGCGACCACCGCCGCGCCGGCCCCGTCGGCCAAGAAGGCGGCCCGGGTCCGGCGGACGCGGCACCGGGACCGGCCCGCGCGCGCCACGGCTAGCCCGGCCCGGGACTGGGGAATCAGCATCAGCCCCGCGTCCTCACGCCCAGCGGCCGCATCGCCCACGCCGTCCTGCCGCTAGGGCCGGGTGAGCTGGTGGGGCTGGTGAGGCTGGTGAGGCTATGAGGTCGCGCGCGGGGCTGGTGGGACGGGGGGACCGGGGAACTGGGGGCACTGGGGGCGCTGCCTCCGTGTTGGCGCGGGGCGCTGCCTCCGTGTTGGCGGGCGGGGCGCTGCCCGGAGGGCTGATCAGGGCGCCTTGATGCCGAAGGTGGTGGCCAGGCCCGCACGGCCGTCGCTGGTGACGTGCACGGCCCGGCTGGCCGGGGCGCGCCGCAGCCAGCCCATGTCGGTCAGGCGGGTCAGGAGCGCGGCGCCGAGGGCGCCGGACAGGTGATGACGTTGCTCGCTCCAATCCACGCAGTAGCGGATAAGCGGCCGTCGGCTTCCCGTGGCGATCTTGACTCCGAAGTCGTCCATCCACGCCCGGCCGGCGTCGGTGGGCTGATAGTCGCAGTCCCAGCCCGGCGAGGAGAGCCGGTCACGTCCGCTGCCACCCGAATCGAAGGTGGCGTCGCCGCCAGCCAGGACATCCTGGTCGATCAGGGCGCCCATGATGGCCGTGCCGAGCTGCCCGGCCAGGTGGTCATAGCACGTCCTGGCCAAGCGCACGGCGTGGGCGCGGGTGCCCTCACGCAAGGAGCGCACCGGGGCCGCTGGGGCCAGCCGGGCCAGGGCCTCAAGCGCCTCGCCGACCTGGGAGCCGGTCAGCCGGTAGTAACGGTGACGGCCGTGCCGCTCCACCTGCACGAGCCCCGCGTGGACCAGCTTGGCCAGGTGCGCGCTGGCGGTAGAGGCGGCCACCCCGGCCTCGGCCGCCAAGGTGGTGGCAGCCAAGGCCCGGCCGTCACCAAGCGCGAGGACCATCCTGGCCCGGCCCGGGTCGGCCAGCACAGCGGCCACCGCAGCAATGTCGGTATCTCCGGGAATCTGTCCCACACCATCAACCCTACGAGACCGACACTTCGCTCCCAGGCGAAGCAACGGGGCCCCGGCCTGCTCGCGACAGAGTGTTCAGCAGCGCGAAGACCCGCGGCGATCCGACGGAACTCACCGCAGCCTCCGCCCGTCCACAGGTAGGCGCGTGCCTCCATCACTACTCTCCAGCCTTAGCGGACCCGGCCGGGGCTGGAACGAGCCACCCAGGCCGCCCGTCCTCTCATTACCATCGAGGGGCAGGACGGTCGCTGAAGGTCGTTTGACGCAGAACAGCAGGCTAGTGCAGGTCGGATGTGGTCGGCCTAGGCTGAGTCGCACTGTAGGCCGGGTCTTGTGCTCGCGGGTCACTGACCCTGGTTGACATGAGCTACATGGAGCATGACCTGTTGCCGCCAGCCGCACCTGCTCCCGGCGGGCCCGCTGTTCCGCGGCCAGCCCACCACCATCGAAGAGGCAGGATCGGCCCGTGCCGAACCCGTCCGAGGGTGCCTGCTGCGTCACATGCTCAGCCCGGGGACCGTGCTGGCCCCACCTTAGGTTCGGGTATCCGCACGGTGGATGTCCTGTTCGCGCGCGGCGAGCATTGAGATACAGGTGACCGGAGTGGCCGGCACCACAGCTCACAGGAGGCATCCCAAATGTATTCACCGAATGACAACACCGCTCCCTCACGATCCGTCCTCATGAGATTTCTGGTCAGGTCGCGGGAATACCGCCATCCCCATCTGTGGGTGCGTGTGCGCGTTGCCTGTGGCGTCTTCAACGTCGTCCTTGGCGTACTCCTGCTCACTTCCGGCCACTGGTTGGGGCCGCTGGCCTGGTTGGGAGTGTTGCCACTGGCGGGGGCGGCGCTGATCTTCTGGACCGTCTACCGCCTGCAGGCCAGTGTCCAGAGCTAGCTTGGCAGCGGTCCGGAGCATGCTCGTCGCGCGTGAGTTTGCGCGGATACTAGAAGAGCGAGGAGCGCGATGGACAGCAGCGCCAGCCCGGCGATTGATCGGCGGTCCAGCCCTCCCGTGCCAGCCCGGGGCGGCATATTCACGCTTGATGCCAGGTCTTCCCAGGCTTCGCGGGCCTGGCGAGCATTGAGATGTGGGTGACCGGAGTGGCCAAGGCATCCCAGGACGCTGACGGCATCTCGATGTACGCACCGAGTGACGACGGCACTCCCTCGGAACCTTTGATCATGAGAATTCTGGTGCGGCCCTCCGCGTATCGCCACCCCAAGGCCTGGGGCGGCGTGTGCTTGGCCGTCGGTCTCTGGTTGCTCTTCCTTGGTGTCATCCTGTGCTCTTACGGCTTCTGGTGGGGTGCGCTGGTGATAGCGGTGGGAGCGCTGGAGCTTTGGATCGCCTACCACCTGCTCGTTGCTCCGCTGCCGCGGCGGGTGCGTGAGCTGGAGCAGACCCGGGCCCGTGCGGTGGACGACTCGGCCGCGAGGCTGCGCCGGATCGAGCGAGACCTGCACGACGGCGCGCAGGCGCAGATGGTCGCCGTTGCCATGAAGCTGGGGCTGGCCACCAAGAGGCTCGGCGGCATGATCGACGGGCCCGGGCAGACCGACCTGGATCGGGTCCTGGAGCTGGTCGTCGCCGCCCACCGCGGCGCCAAGGAGGCCATCACCGAGCTGCGTGACCTGGCCCGCGGCATCCACCCGCCGGTGCTCGACCAGGGCCTGGTCGCCGCGCTCACCAGCCTCGCCGCGCGCAGCGACCTGCCCGTTGAGCTCGTCGTGGACCTGCCCGAGCGCCCGTCGGCCGCGATCGAGACCATCGCCTACTTCTGCGCGGCCGAGCTGCTGGCCAACGTCGCCAAGCACAGCGGCGCCCGGCAGGCCACGCTGGCGGCAGTCCATGTGCCCGGCCTGCTGCGGCTGCGGGTCAGCGACGACGGCACCGGCGGCGCTCGCCTCGAGGCCCGCGGCGGTCTGGCCGGGCTTGCCGAGCGGGTCAGGACCGTGGACGGCAGGCTGCGGATCAGCAGCCCGCCCGGGGGGCCCTCCGTGGTCACCGTTGAGCTGCCGTCCCACGCCTGACCGAACCGGAGCTCCCGATGCGGATTGTGATCGCCGAAGACTCGGCCATAGTGCGAGCGGGCCTGGTCGAAATCCTGGCCGACAGTGGCCATGAGGTGGTCGCCGCCGTCGGCAACGCCGACGATCTGCTAGCCGCGGTGAACGAGCACCACCCAGATGCCGCCGTGGTGGACGTGCGGATGCCGCCCGGCTACACCGACGAGGGCCTGCGCGCCGCGATCGCCATCCGCCGCGACCACCCGAAGGTAGGGGTACTGGTGTTCTCGCAGTACATCGAGACCCGGTATACGGCCGACCTGCTCGGCGCGGCGCCGGGTGGCGGTGCCGCGGGTGTCGGGTACCTGCTGAAGGACCGGGTCGCCGACGTCGAGGAGTTCGTCGAAGCGCTGAGCCGGGTGGCCGCGGGGGGCACCGCCCTCGACCCGGAGGTCGTGACACAACTTCTGGGCGCCAGCCGCCGCACCGACGGGCTCGGCACGCTCACCGCCAGGGAACGCGACGTGCTCGCGCTGATGGCCGAGGGCCGCTCCAACGCCGCGATCGCCGGGATCCTGGTGGTTTCCGAACGGTCCGTCGAAAAACACGTCGGGAACATCTTCAGCAAAACTCGGTCTTCCGCCTTCAGACGCCGACCACCGCCGGGTGCTCGCTGTCCTCCGCTACCTGGAGTCCTGACCGGCGACATCGCCGATACCAATCTCACAATGCCTGCTCGCCCGTGCTCGCAGCCGCGACGACAGTCGCACCGGCTGCTCAGTACGCATATCTGCACGCTAGCAACGGGACACTTCGGCGCGGACCGAACGATCTGGCGGGCAGACTGCGCCGCATGGACACCTCACCCTCTCTGCGACGTGACCTGGCGACGGTCAGCGGTGCATCCTGGGTGCCGCTGCTGGCCGTCTCGCTCGGTTATTTCATGGTCATTCTCGACGCGACCGCGGTGAACCTCGCGCTGCCCGCGCTCCGCCACGACCTGGGCGGCGGGATCACTGGCCTGCAGTGGGTGGTGGACGGCTACACGCTGGCCTTCGCCGCGCTGCTGCTGTCGGCCGGCGTGGCCGGGGACCGGTTCGGGCCGCGCCGCGTGTTCCTGGCCGGGCTGGCCCTGTTCACGGCCGCCTCGGCCGGCTGCGCGCTGGCCCCGGCGATTGGCGTCCTGGTCCTCATCCGGCTCATCCAGGGTGCGGCCGCGGCGCTCCTGGTGCCCACCTCACTCGCGTTGCTGCAGGCCAGCTACCCGGACCGGGCCCGGCGGGCCCGCGCGGTGGGCCTGTGGGGCGGGATCGGCGGGCTGGCGGCTGGTGTTCGCGGTGAACATCCCGGTCGGGCTGCTCGCCTGGTGGCTCACCCGCCGCACGGTCGCGGCCAGTCACCGGCCCGCCGGGGCACCGGACCGGCGCGGCGACCCGGCCGGCCAGCTCACCGCCATC
>JAOPYP010000399.1 GCA_025964635.1 Actinomycetes bacterium
GCCGCCTCCAGCTGCGCACCCGGCCCGGCGCCGGCCCGGCCCAGCAGCGCGGTGAACGCGCCCTGCGCCGCATCCACCGCCCCGGCGTCCGTGACGTGCAGCAAGGTCACGTCATCGGCTGGCGCCCGGGCCAGCGCCGTGTCCACGCACGCCATCCAGCTTTCCTCGGTCACCCATACGAGCACCGTCATGGGTCCAGTCTCGCCCCCCGATATCCGGTTGCGCGGCGCAACCGGCAACGGCCAGGCTGGGCCGCATGAACGTGAGCGGCGTCCAGGTCCGCCGGGCGCTTCCGGACGAGTGGGCCACGGTCCGCGATGTGCGGCTGGCGGCGCTGGCCGACGCCCCGGACGCGTTCGCCTCGACCCTCAGCCGGGAGCTGGTCCGGACCGAGCCGCAGTGGCGGTCCCGGATCCGGGCCTGGCCGTGGTTCCTGGCCTGGCGGGCCGGGGTGCCGGCCGGGCTGGTCGCGGCGGTGCCCGATCAGCCCGCCAGCGAGCCGCCCGCCGCCACCCGGCGCGGCTGGCACCTCGTCTCCATGTGGGTCAGCCCGCCGGCCCGCGGCCGCGGTGTGGCCGACCTGCTGGTCGGGGCGGTCCTGGATCACGCCGAGACGGTCGGCGCGCCCCGGGTGACCCTGTGGGTGGCCCTGGGCAACGCCCGGGCCCGCGCGTTCTACGCGCGGATGGGCTTCACTCCCACCGGCCGGCGGCAGGTGTACCCCCGGGACGGCGCCGCCGCCCTGGATGAGGAGGAACTCACCCGGCCGGTCAGATCTGCAGCACCGCCCAGAGCGTCACGGTGACCAGGACCAGCCCGGCGGGCACGGTCAGCAGCCCGAGACGGGTGAACTCACCCAGGTCCGTGGGCTGGCCGCGGTCCGCCAGCAGGCGCCGCCACAGCAGCGTGGCCAGCGAGCCCGCGTAGCTCAGGTTCGGGCCGACGTCCACGCCGATCAGCGCGGCCAGCACCGGGCCGGGGCCGCCCGGCAGCCCCCGCCCGGCCAGCACGGACAGCAGCACCAGCACCGCCGGCAGGTTGTTCACCACGTTCGCGAGCAGGGCCGCCAGCCCGGCCAGCGCCAGCAGGGAGGGCAGCGACGACCCGGCCGGGATCAGCCGGGCCAGCACGGCGCCCAGCCCGTTATGGACCACCGCCTCGACCACGATGCCCAGGCCCAGCACGAACAGCAGGAACGGGATGCCCAGCGCGCGCGCCAGGCCCGCCGGGGGGTGGTGGCCGCGGATCAGGCTCCGGGCCGCCAGCACCATCGCCCCCGCCCCGGCCGCCCAGGCCGGGTTAAGCCCGGTCAGCGACGTGAGGACGAACCCGGCCAGCGTGGCCAGCACGGTGATCAGCGCGAAACGCGGGACGCGGGGGAGGGGCGCGTCGGCCGCGCGGGCCGCGGGCGGCCCGGCCGCGGCCAGCTCCCCGGCGAAGAACCAGCGGAAGGCCGCGTACTCCACGGCGATCGCCACCAGCCAGGGCGCCGCCATCAGCGCGCCGAAGTGGATCAGGGTCAGCCCGGCCACCGAGAACGCCAGCAGGTTCGTCAGGTTGGACACCGGCAGCAGCAGCGATGCCGAGTTGGCCAGGTGGGTGCACGCGTACACGTGGGGCTTGGGCCGGACCCGCAGCCGGGTGGCGGTGTCGTGCACCACCGGCGTCAGCAGCACCACCGTGGTGTCCAGGCTGAGCACCGCCGTGGTGACCGAAGCCAGGCCGAACACGCCGCCCAGCAGCCGCACCGGTGAGCCCCGGCTGGCCCGGGCGAGCCGGGCGCCGGCCGCCGCGAACAGTCCTTCCTGCTGGCAGACGTACCCCACCACCAGGATCGCGCCGAGGAACGCCAGCACCGGCAGCAGGCGGCCGGCCTCGGTCCGGGCCTGGTGCCACGGCAGGGCGCCGGTCACGATCACCAGCACCGCGGCAGGCACCGCGATAGCCGCCTCCGGCAGCCATCGCGGCCGGGTGATCGCGGTGGCCAGCACCGCCGCGAGCAGCACGCAGGAGAGCGCCTCGGCGGCCGGCCCGTGCACCAGCCCGGTCGCGTCTGTGGCGGACAGCGGCGCGTTCCTTCCCTGCGGCTGGCCTGACTCGCCTGCGGGTCGGGTCCACGATAGCGGCCAGGCCTGGCAGGATAGCCGGGGTGCGACCGCTGATGCTGCTGGATACCGCCTCGCTGTACTACCGCGCCTTCTACGGGGTGCCGGACACGCTGACCGCCCCGGACGGGACCCCGGTCAACGCGGTCCGCGGGCTGCTGGACATGATCGCCCGGCTGGTCCGGGCCCGCTCGCCCGGGGCCCTGATCGCGTGCATGGATGCGGACTGGAGGCCGGCCTTCCGGGTCGCCGCGATCGCGTCCTACAAGGCGCACCGGGCCCGGGCCGACGGCACCGAGGAGGCGCCGCCCGCGCTCACCGCGCAGATCCCGGTGATCGAGGAGGTGCTGGCGGCCCTGGGCCTGGCCACGGCGGCCGCGCCGGGATACGAGGCGGACGACGTGATCGGCACGCTGACCGCCCGGGCCAGCGGCCCGGCCGAGATCGTCACGGGGGACCGCGACCTGTTCCAGCTGGTGGATGACCAGCGGCCGGTCCGGGTCATCTACACGGTGCGCGGCCTGACCAAGCTGGACGTGGTGGACGAGGCCGCGGTGACCGATCGCTACGGGATCCCCGGCCGCGCCTACGCCGACTTCGCGGTGCTGCGCGGTGACCCGAGCGATGGCCTGCCCGGCGTGCCGGGCGTGGGCGACAAGACCGCGGCCGCGCTGGTCCGGGCGTTCGGCGGGATCGGGCCGATCCTCGACGCGCTGGACCGCGGGCACGGCGGCTTTCCGGCGGGCAGCCGCCCGAAGCTCGCCGCCGCGCGGGACTACCTCACGGCCGCCGTCCCGGTGGTGCGGGTGGCCGACGATGCGCCGGTGCCCGAGGTGACCGGGCGGCTCCCGGTCAGTGACGCCGACCCGGACCGGCTGGCCGCACTGGACGCCCGCTGGGGCCTGGGCTCCTCGCTGCGCCGGGCCGCGTCCACGCTCAGTGGCTAGGGCGCGTCCTCCGGGATCACGCTCCCGGCGACCCGGGCGCGCGCCCGGCGGGGCGCGCTCCAGGTAGCTAGAGGACGCGCAGTGCCACCAGGCAGGTGTCGTCCTCGGAGTGGGTCGAGCCGAGCGCGTCCAGCACCGCCGTGATCAGCTGCTCGGGATCCCCGATGCCCGCGGCGGCCGTGGCCAGCGTGGCCAGCCCCTCATCCAGGGGCCGGTCCCGGCGCTCCACCAGGCCGTCGCTGTAGAGCAGCAGGACGTCGCCGGCCTCCAGGGTCACGGTCATCGCGTCGTACTCGTCCCGCCCCGCGCCGAGCAGGATCCCGG
>JAOPYP010000440.1 GCA_025964635.1 Actinomycetes bacterium
ATCGCCGAGATCAACGCCTGGAACCGGCTGAACGTCATCACCCGCCAGCCCGCCGGTGACTACCAGCCCGGCCAGTGGGGATAGCCTCCCGGGCAGTCAGGAAGCAATCAACGGCGGTGACCCGCAGATGCCGCTGTGTCCGCACCAGCAGCGGGAGACGTTGACTCCCAGCTCGGCGTCGGCAGCGAGCGTCAGCTGTGTGCCCGCCGCCGGCGCTGACGCTCTAGCCACCCGCAGGGGTTCTCTGCGTGCCAGCGCTGCGTCCTGGACCGCGTCCGATCGAAGAACAGCAAGTCGCATTCCTCTCGCTGGCACTGGCGGAGCCGGCTCGTATCGACGCCGTCGAACTCCTGCATGGTCCGGCGGGCCAGCCCGGCAACCGGATCCGGATCGCGCCAGTCCACGTTGCCTCGCAGGGCATGTCCGCTCACGGACAGCTGCGTCGTCCCGGTACAGCCTGAAGCCAGCTCGTTGAGTACCCCGACCGCCTGGCTCGCCGGCAGGCGGCGGAGAGCGAGGCAATCCCCGAGCTCGGACACCGCGTCGCAGAGGCGGGCGAGGGCCGGGAGGTCATCCTGGGTGAGACCGTCGGCCGGCAACCCTTCGCCGGCAAGCGCCCGGCGTGCCCCGGGCAGGTTGAGCAACGGTGCTCTGGGTGCGGTGTCCCAGCGCCGGCGCCGCTGCAGGTTGGCGAGTGCGATCACCGCTGCAGGGTTCATCCGGGTGGCAGCCTGGCGGCGATGAACCGGCGCCTTGGCCTATCGGCCAGACGGTTCGCCGTAGCAGCATTCGGGTGGCCGGCGTATTCGGCGAGCACCTGGTCGGCGCGTTCCTGGCTGTCCCAGCGGCTGACCACGAGCAGATGACCGGGGTCGTCCAGGTCCGCCAGCAGCTCATGCCCGAGGTAGCCCTCGAAGTCCCTCATATCCTCCCAGATGCGCTCGGTGACCTCCTGGCCGTCCCTGGTTGCCTCCTGCGGGAAGTAGGACTCCCAGATCGAGTAGATGGCCATCTGGGCCTCCTCGCGAGTGTCACGGTCTATATAAGATTAAACCGTGACGCCCTGATCATCGACCCCGGATCCACCCCAAGGAGGATCGGTCCCGGGTGCGCCTCGGTACGCTTACCCGGTGGCTGCGCTGAGCAAAGCAGAACTTGCAGCGATGGTCGAGGAAGCTACGGTCGACGCTTACGGCGACGACGAGCAGGCGATGGGCTTCCACGTGATGATCGCGGACAACCTCAAGATCCCGTTCGTGACCAGTGTCTTGGGCGTCGACGTCACCGTGGACCATATCGGCCTTGCCGAGGACAACAGCATCCTGGCCATGTGCGCCCGTGGCGGGATCCTCCAGGCGATCCGGGTGCTGGATCTTCCGCTGCCAGAGCCGCCGCCGGTTGGCGCGCAGTGGATCGAGGCCTACCGGCATTGGGTGGGGTGAGCGGCATGGGGAAGATCCCGGAGTCCCTTCCGCCCAGGCACATGGGATCTTGCCGGCTGACGCCCAGTCAAGCGCTGGTTTAGCCTGCGTTGCTCGAACCCAACGCCTGCCAGGCCAGGGCGTCGGCTGACCATCCAATCGACCGCGGAGCTAGTGAGGCCACCCCCCACCCCCATTGAGAGCATCTGCCTTCTGGCCGGGGTTGATCGCGTCGCGGAGTGCGCCACTCAACGACCTTGTTTGAGAGCATGTATTGCAGGTCAAGCGCGATGGCGGGATTCTTTGTTGGTCAGCCTGCACTGAACGGCACAGTCGGGGGGAACCGGTGATGAGCAGGTCGACGGGCGGCTTTATGGACCGGAGATCGTCGGAGGTCGCGTTCTCTGTCCTCGGTCCCGTTGCAGCGTTTGACTCGGATGGCGCGGTGCTGTCGGTGGGGTCACACCGTCGTCGGGCGCTGCTCGCCGCCCTGCTGCTGAACCTGCGCAGCCCGCTCTCGGTGGACCAATTGATAGACATGCTCTGGAACGGCATCCCGCCACCGACAGCGGCCACGATGGTCCACGGGGCGGTCGCGGGGCTGCGCAGGGCCCTCGTGTCGAGGCCGCGCGACGGGGCGACGGAGCTAGTCGCCACCCGCGGTGGAGGGTACGTGCTGGACGCCGAACCGGCGCTGCTCGATATGTTCCGGTTCGAGCAACTTCTGTCCCAGGGACGCGAGTTGGCCGACCCGGCACCGTTGCGGGCCTCGAACGTTCTGGCGGACGCGCTGATGTTGTGGCGTGGGCCAGCGTTTGCCGGGCTGGAAGAACCCTTCGCCCGCGATGCGGCCGTGCGGCTTGACGAGCTGCGCGTGGACTGCGCCGAGGTTCGGATGGCCGCAGAGCTCGAATTGGGTCGGCATCACGACGTGGTTGCCGAGCTTGAATTGCTGGCGAGGCGCCAACCGCTGCGGGAGCGACTGCACACTCAACTGGTGATGGCCTTGTATCGCTGCGGCCGGCCCTCCGATGCGCTTGCCGCGTGCAGGAGGTTGCGCCGCACGCTCGATTCAGAGTTGGGCGTGCAGCCTGGGCCTGAGTTCCGCGATCTCGAGCTGGCCGTGCTACAGCGCAGCGACGATCTGGAGATCCGTGGTCCGGTCACGGCGGGCGCTGCCCGACGAAGCCCGGCGCTGCCCGCGCAGATCAGCTCGTTTGTGGGCCGGGATCGGGAACTGCGAGAGCTGGCCCGGCTGCTTGGCGAGCATCGTCTCGTCATGCTGACCGGCACGGGGGGGTCCGGCAAGACCAGGCTCGCGCTCGAGGCGGCTGCACAGATCGCCGCCAGCGGCCGGGCAGACGTCTTGCTGGTCGATTTGACGTCGGTGACGAGGTCAGGCCTGTTCGAAGATACCCTCGCTGACGCCGTTGGGGTCCGCGCCGAGCCAGGGCGTTCACTCGCGGCGACGATCGCCGGGGCATTGTCCGGGCGCGAAACCATGATCGTGCTCGACAATTGTGAGCACCTGCTCGATCAGTGCGCCGCCTTCGTCCAGGCCGTGCTGGCCGCGAGTACCGCGATGCGGTTGCTGGCGACGAGCCGTGAGCCGCTCGGGGTGCCCGGGGAAGTGGTGTTTCCGGTGCGGCCGCTGGAGCTGGCGGCCGGTGACGAAGGCTGGGACCGCATCGCCACATGCGAGGCGGTGCGGCTTTTCACGAGCCGCGCCTCTGCAGCGCGCCCGGGGTTCGCCGTCACTGCCGACGACGCGCAACTCGTGCTGGCGATATGCCGTCGTGTGGACGGACTGCCGCTGGCGATCGAGCTGGCCGCGGCGCGCGCAGCGTCGGTGTCACTACGTGACCTTGCCGCGTTGCTCGGCGAGCGGTTCCGGTTGCTTGACTCTGCAGTCCGTACTGCTGATGCCCGCCATCGCAGCCTGGCGACAACGATGGCGTGGAGCTACGACCTACTGACCGACGCCGAGCGGGCGCTGTTCGTGCGAGTCGGCGTCTTCCCGGCCGCTTTCGATCTGGAAGCAGCGACAGCGGTCGCGGGCGGCGATGAACTGCTCGGTCGTGATGTTATGTCGCTGCTGTCTCGCCTGGTTGTCTCCAGCACGGTTGCGCTCGAAGATCGCGCCGGCGCGGGCACGCGCTACCG
>JAOPYP010000448.1 GCA_025964635.1 Actinomycetes bacterium
GCTCGCCGTTGCTGGAGGGCCGCGACTGACCACCCCGGGTCGCGTCCGGCCGCCGCGCCGCCTGGGCGTAGCGCGGCGGGCCCCGGTCACGTACCTTGACGGCGTGGGACCGCTGAACGGCGCGGCGACCAGGCCGCGCCAGCTGCTGCAGGCCCTCGGCATCCGCTGGATCGATGCCGGCGCGGCCGTGGTGGTGGCCGTCCTGGTCGAACTGAACGTGACCGTGGGCGGGGGACCGGGAGCCCGCCCGCTCGACGCGCTCGCCTACGTGCTCGGCGCGGTGCTGGCCGTGCCGGTCCTGTTCCGCCGGAAGTGGCCACTGGGCGCGCTGATCGGCTGCTCGGTGCTGCTGTTCCTTTACTACAGCCTGTACCGCCGGAACATCTCCCCCGCCCCCCTGCTCTCCCTGCCGCTGTACGACGCCGCCGTGGCCGGGTACCTGATCGCCGCCATCGCCATCCCGGCCGTCTACATGAGCATCGGCCTGTTCGTGGTGGGCGCGTCCACCCACCTGGGTCTGGTCGCGCTGCTCGCGGAGTTCCTGCCGGGCATCGCGGTGCTCTTCCTGGCCGTCATGCTGGGTGAGGTGGTCCGCAGCCGCCGCGCGCTGGCCGGGGAGACAGCGGACCGGCTGCGACTGGCCAGCGAGGAACGCGAGGCGGAGGCCGGCCGGCGGGTCGCCGAGGAGCGGTTGCGGATCGCCCGGGAGCTGCACGACACCGTGGCACACAGCATGGCCACGATCACGGTGCAGGCCGGGTCCGCGCTGCACGTGCTCGGGCCGGGCGACCAGCCCGGCGGCCCGGACGCCAACCTGCGCGGCGCGCTCTCCGCGATCCGGGAGACCAGCAAGGCGGCGCTCACCGAGATGCGGGCCACGCTGGGCCAGCTCCGCAACGAGATCACGGACGAGTCCCCCGAGCTGCGCGCGGCCGGGCTGGACCGGCTGCCCGCGCTGTGCGAGGCGGTGACCGCCGCGGGCGCTCCCGTCACCAGCACCACCGAGGGGCAGGAGCGGCTGCTGCCCGCGGCCGTGAGCCACGCGGCCTACCGGATCCTGCAGGAGTCCCTGACCAACGTGCTGCGGCACGCGGGCCCGCAGGCGCGGGCGTCGGTCTGCCTCAGGTACGAGCCTGAGGCCCTGGTCATCCGGGTGACCGACGACGGCACCGGCCCGGGGACGCCCGCCGATGATGCGGCCGGGGCGGCGTGCGGGCACGGGCTGACCGGGATGGCCGAACGGGCTGCGGCCGTCGGCGGAACCTTCTCGGCCTCGGCGGGGACAGACGGCGGCTTCGAGATCGTGGCGCGGCTCCCCGCGCCCGGGCCGGACCAGGCCGCGGCGGCCGCACCGGGACAGACGACGGCGCCCGGGGCGGCCCCGGTAGCCGCCGATCTCGCCCGATGATCCGGGTGCTGCTCGCCGACGACCAGGCGCTGGTCCGGGCGGGCTTCCGGATGCTGCTGGAATCGGCCGAGGACATCACGATCGTCGGCGAGGCACCCAACGGGGGAACCGCGGTGGCCCTGGCCCGCGAACTGCGTCCCGACGTGGTCCTGATGGATCTGAGCATGCCGGAAGTGGACGGTCTCACCGCGACCCGGCGGATCACCACCGACCCGGAACTTGCGGCGGTGCGGGTTGTGGTCCTCACCACGTTCGACGACGACGAGCACGTTTTCGGGGCGTTGCGGGCGGGAGCGAGCGGGTTCCTGGTCAAGGACGTCGAGCCGGCGGAACTGCTGCAGGGGGTTCGGGTGGTGGCCCGCGGCGACGCGCTCCTGGCCCCCAGCGTGACCCGGTCCCTCATCGCGGCCTTCACCACGGGAAACACGAGCGTGGGCGGCGCGAGCACAGGAACAGCGGCCCCGGGAAGGGCGGCCCCGGACGACGCTGCGGCGCCGGCCGACCCCGGCTCCGCCCGAACGGCCAGCCGCAGCCGGGGGAGCCTTCCCCGTCCCGCCGCCCTGTATCCCGGGCTGGCCTCGCTCACCGACCGGGAGCGCGAGGTCGTGGCGCTGGTCGCGGCCGGGCTCTCCAACGACGAGATCGCGGCGGAACTCGTGGTCAGCCCGCTGACCGCCAAGACCCACGTCAGCCGGGCGATGATCAAGCTGGGGGCCCGGGACCGGGCGCAGCTCGTCGTCCTGGCCTACGAGAACGGGCTGGCCGAGCCGGGCCACAGCTGATCTACCGCCTCTCAGTGCTTACGGAGCACTAACAACCCGTCGCCCCGCGTTCCAAAACGAACGGAATGCCGCTCAAATTGGACCAGGAGGTCAGTCGCAGGCGTTTATCGGAGCCAGGGAGCGCGCATGCGGTTATGCCCGAACTGTGGAAATCCGCTGGGTGGATCGCCACGGTACTGCGCGGGGTGCGCGACGCGGGTCGGCCCGGGGGACGAGACCGCTTCTGCGCCGCCCGCGCAGGCGAGCGGGGCGGCTACCTCCCGGCCCACCCCCGTCCCGGCCTGGTCTTTCTATGACCCGCCCGCTCCATCGGGTCCGGGCGGCCCGTCGCCGGCCGGCCCGTCCTCGCCGCCCGCTCCCTGGTCCGCCGACCAGCCTTCCTGGATCCCTAACGAACCACCCCGGGCTGCCCGCGAAGCGTCCTGGAATCCGGGCGACCCGGTCCGGGCCATGCGCCACCCGTCCCGGGAACCAGGCGATTCACCGTGGCCCGCCAGTGCCCCGCCCTGGCCAGATAGTCCCCCGTCCTGGCCGGATAGTCCCCCGTCCTGGCCAGATAGTTCCGCACCCTCGGGTGACAGTCCCCCACCCGGGCCGGACAGCAACCCGCCTTGGGCGGTCAGCGCCCACCCGGCCCCTGGGGCCCAGGCCGCTCCCGAGAACGCCAGGAACCCGTGGGCCAGCCCGCCGTCCGCCGCACATCCGGACCGCCGGCCCCGCCGCCCGCGCCGGGACCTGTGGCCCTGGACAGGCCGCGGGCCCCGGCTGTCCCCGGGCCACGGGACGACGATCACGGCCATGGTCACCACCGTGGCCCTGCTGGTGACCGGGGGCGTGGCGGCCTGGGAGGTCGGCCAGATGCGGTCCCGGCTGCCCGCCACCAACACCAGCCTGTCCACTCGCCCGGCCGCGCCGGACCGGCCGGCCCGCGC
>JAOPYP010000464.1 GCA_025964635.1 Actinomycetes bacterium
CCCCTGGTTCCCGCACGCTGGGCGGCCGGGGCCGGACCCCCGTCCCCACGTCAGTACGCACGCTCACTCCCGCGTCCCCCTTGCGGCCGGATCACTGTGCCCCGCCCCGTCGTGCCCCGCCCCTTGATGCCCCGACCGTTGCTGCGCGGCCCGTTGCTGCGCGGCCCGGTGCGGCACCGTTCCTTGAGGCGCTGTCGTCCCGCCCGCTGACCTGCTCCCGCCGGACGATGTATTGACTGGTCAGAAGCTTGTTGATCACGCCATCACGGCGGGCGGCCCGGTCAGCGGCCGGATCCGCGGCGCCGGTCACGCGGCATCCCTGATCCGCTCGGCCGCCCGCAGCCGGGCGGGCGCGGCCCGCGGGTTGCGGGCCAGTTCCGCCTCGGAGGGCCGCTGCGCTCCCCGGGTCAGCAGCCTGAACTCCGGCCGCGCGGATTCCAGCGGCACCGGCAGGCCGGGCGGCGTGGTGTCGGCGGACGCCTGGGCCAGCGCGGACTTGACCGCCCGGTCCTCCAGCGAGTGATAGGCCAGCACCACGATGCGGCCGCCCACAGCCAGGTGGTCCAGGGCGCCGGGCAGCGCGGTGTGCAGCGCGTCGAGCTCCCCGTTGACCTCGATGCGCAGCGCCTGGAACGTGCGCTTGGCGGGATGCCCGCCGGTTCGCCGGGCCGGGGCCGGAATGGAGTCCCGGACGATCTCGGCCAGCTGGCTGGTGGTGGAAAGTGGAGCGCGGGCGCGCTCCCGCACCACGGCGTCGGCGATCCGCCGGGCGAACCGTTCCTCGCCGTAGTCGCGCAGGATCCGGGCCAGCTGCCGGGCCGGGTAGGTGTTCAGCACCTCGGCCGCGGTCAGCGGCCTGGTCTGGTCCATCCGCATGTCCAGCGGGGCGTCGTAGGAGTAGGCGAAGCCGCGGGCCGGGTCATCCAGCTGGGGTGAGGAGACGCCCAGGTCGAACAGGATGCCCTGGACACGCTGGTCACCCCGGCCCGACAGGAGCTCGGGAATCTCGTCGTAGACCGCGTGTACCAGGGTCACCCGCTCGCCGTAGGGAGCCAGCAGCCGCCGTGATTCCTCCAGCGCCTGGGTGTCGGTGTCCACCCCGATCAGCGCGAGTCCCGGGTGTGCTTCCAGCAGCGCGCGGGCGTGCCCGGCCCGGCCCAGGGTGGCGTCCACGAGGATCGCTCCGCGTGGCTGCAGCGCCGGCTCGAACAGGCCGAGGACTTCCTCGACCATCACCGGCAGATGCCCGGCCGCCGACTCGCCCATCGGACCCCCTCTCACCCCGCCGCACCCTCCCGGGGATGCGGCGGGCGGCGTGCCTGCCTGTGTGCTGCCCGGCCAGGTCCCCATCCGCGCGATGCGCGGGCCTGGACGTCTCCTGGCGCCGGGGAAGTGACGCCAGCCGACATTGATGGCCCAGGAGCGGGTGGAGACCTCGCCGAGCACGCGGCACCGGAAAACCGGCACCGCTTACAGCACCCCTGGCAGTACCTCCTCTGATGCCGCGGAGAAGGCGTCTTCCTGCTCCGCCAGGTAGGACTCCCATGCCGCGGAGTCCCAGATCTCCAGGCGCGTATTGGCCCCGATGACCGCGCAGTCACGGGTCAGCGCCGCGTACTCGCGCAGCGCGGGCGGGATGGTGATCCGGCCCTGCTTGTCCGGAGTCTCGTCAGAGGCGCTGGCGAAGAACACCCGGCTGTAATCCCGGACCGCTTTCGCCGTGGCTGGCGCGCGCAGCGCGTTGGCGATCACGCCGAACTCGGTGACCGGGAAGACGTACAGACAGCGCTCCTGGCCCTTGGTGATCACTAGCCCTCCAGCGAGCTCCTCGCGGTACTTGGCCGGCAGGAACAGCCGGCCCTTCTCGTCGAGGCGTGGCGTATGAGTGCCCAGGAACACAGGCCCTCACCTCCCGCCCCCCGGAGTAGCGTGCCCCATCGCGCTCCACTGTACTCCACATTCCCCCACCGTCAACGCGGCACAGGACCCAGATAACGGAAAAACGCGCCGTTCACGCAGGTCAGGGAGGGGGAGCAAAGTGGGGGAACGGCGGGAGGGCAGGCACGGGCGTCCAGGCCCACTGCTCCGCATCGCGCGCCCGGCCGTCCAGGACGTACTGTCGGTACGCACCAACACGTCGGCCGCGGCGCCCCGGCACCGTCGGCGGACATGGCTGTCGGCCACGGGCCCAGCTGACCAAGGAGGACAGGTGGTCTTGGAAATGGGGGCCGGCGCCGAGCGCACGCTCGACGACCTGGTACAGGTGGCCCATCGCATCGGCACCGCCATCGAGTCGGTGATCGAGGGAAAGCCGGACGCGATCCGGCTCGCCCTGACGGTCCTGCTCGCCGAGGGGCACGTGCTGATCGAGGACGTCCCCGGGGTGGGGAAGACCATGCTGGCGAAGGCGCTGGGCCGCTCGACCCAGTGCGCCGTGCAGCGGATCCAGTTCACGCCGGACCTGCTGCCCAGCGACATCACCGGGGTCAGCGCGTTCAACCAGGAGCACCGCGAGTTCGAGTTCAAGGCGGGACCGGTCTTCGCGAACATCGTCGTCGGGGACGAGATCAACCGCGCATCCCCGAAGACCCAGTCGGCGCTGCTCGAGTGCATGGAGGAGCGGCAGGTCACGGTGGACGGCACCAGCTACCCGCTGGAACGGCCGTTCATGGTCATCGCCACCCAGAACCCGGTGGAGATGGAAGGGACCTATCCGCTGCCGGAGGCGCAGCGGGACCGTTTCACGGCCCGGATCTCCATGGGCTACCCGAGCGCCGAAGCCGAGCTGGCCATGCTCGACCTGCACGGCTCGAGCTCGCCGCTGGACTCGATGGAACCGGTCGCGTCGGCCAGCGACGTGCGCGACCTGATCGCCGCGGTACGCCGCGTGCACGTAGCCGAGGCCCTCAAGCAGTACGTCATCAGCCTGGTGACCGCCACCCGCTCCGCCCCCGAGCTGCGCCTGGGCGCCTCACCGCGCGCCACGCTGCACCTGCTCCGGGCCAGCCGGGCCCGGGCGGCGCTGGACGGCCGCGACTTCGTGATTCCCGATGACGTGCAGGCCCTGGCCGGGCCGGTCCTCGCGCACCGCCTGCTGCCCACCGCCGAGGCGATGGTGGAGCGCCAGCTGCCGGACCGGGTGGTGGCAGGCATCGTCGAGCAGACCCCACTGCCCCGGATGCGATGAGCCGCACCGCGGTCCGGCCGCACCGCGCCCGGCCGGACCGCGCCCGGCCGGACCGCGCTGAGTACAGGTGGCTGCGCTGCCGCTCGAACCGCGAGCGGGTTCCTGACGTAAGTTAGGACAACGGGGTGGAGGAAGGGCCAGGATGCGGGCGCTGTTCGCCGGGTTGACCACGCGTGGGAAGTCATTCCTCGCGGCGGGCGTGGCCGCGGGGGCGTTCGGGCTTGGCCTTGGCGAGCGGGCCCTGCTCAGCATCGGGCTCGTCCTGGTGGCGCTGCCGCTGCTGGCCGCGCTGGCGACCAGCCGGGCCCGCTACCGGATCCGCTCGGCGCGGCGGATCAGCCCCCCGCGGGTGCCCGCGGGGCACAACGCCGTCGTCTCGCTGCGGCTGGAGAACATCTCCCGGCTGCCCACCGGGCTGCTGCTCGCCGAGGACTCGCTGCCCTACTCGCTCGGCACCCGGCCGCGCTTCGTGCTGGAACGGATCGAGCAGGGTGGCTGGCGGGAACTGACGTACCCCATCCAGTCCGGCACCCGGGGCAAGTACACGATCGGGCCGCTGCAGGTGCGTGTGGCCGACGCGTTCGGCCTGGTGGAGCTCACCCGCTCGTTCGCCGCGCGGAGCACGCTGGTGGTGACACCGGCGATCATCGCGCTGCCGAGCATGCCGCTGGCCGGGAACTGGCGGGGGGAAGGCGGCGGTCACACCCGGACCGCGGACACGGCCGGGGAAGACGACGTCATCCCCCGCCCGTACCGGGACGGCGACGAGCTGCGGCGGGTGCACTGGCGATCCACCGCCCGGCACGGCGAGCTCATGGTCCGCCGGGAGGAACAGCGCTGGCGGAACCGCGCGGTGCTGCTGCTCGACACCCGCGCCCGGGCGCACACCGGCGCCGGGGCGGGCTCGTCGTTCGAGTACGCGGCGAGCGCCATCGCGTCCATCGGCGTCCACCTGGCCCGCAGCGGGATTGACGGGCAGCTGGTCACCGACACCGGGCCCGCCACCGCGCCGGGATCCTTCGAGGATTCGCTGCTCGACTCGCTCGCGGTCATCAAGCAGTCCAGCGGGTCCGGGCTCGCACGCGGCATGGACCTCGCCCACGGCGGCACCGGCGGGCTGTTCGTGGTGGTGGCCGGGCGGCTGTCCGCGGAGGAAGCCAGCAGGCTCGCCGCGGGCCGGCGGGACGCCGGGCCGGCGATAGCACTGCTGCTCGCCGTGTCCACCTGGGCCGGCCGCCGCCCGGCCGACGGCGAGGCGGACGAGACGGACGCCCCCGCCGGGATCCTGCGGGCGGCGGGCTGGCGGGTCACCACGATCACCGCCGACACCCCGCTCACCACGGCCTGGGAGCGGCTGCGCGCCTCCTCCGGGCTGCTCAGCCTCCCCGGCCACGAGCAGGGCCGGTTCCAGGCTGGAGCTGGCCGGTGAGCCAGCGTCTCACCGTCGCCGCGGCGGTGGCCACGATCACCGCCTCCTTGTCGCTCTACCCGCTGGTGTCGGGCTGGCTCTGGTTCTGGGAGGGCGCCGGGGCAGTCGCCGTCGTCGCCCTGGCCGGCGCGCTCACCAGGCTGCGGGTGCTGCCGTGGGTGCTGGGTGCCGCCGCCGGCCTGGCCGCCCTGCTGCTCTACCTGAACGTGCTGTTCTCCGGCGCGCAGTCGCTCGGACGGCTCATCCCGACGACGGCCTCCCTGCACCACCTGTGGCGGCTGGCCCAGGGAGGGCTGGACGGGACCGCGAGGTTCGCGCCGCCCGCCCCGGCTGCCCACGGGATCCTGCTGCTGACCGTGGCCGGCGTCGGCGTGGTGGCGGTGGCCACCGACCTGCTCGCGGTGCGGCTGCGCAGGCCGGCCGTGGCCGGGCTGCCGTTGCTCGTGCTGTTCTGCGTGCCTCTCACCACCAGCGTGCACCAGGGCGTCTTCGGGGCCATGACCGTGTTCATCCTGGGCATGGCCGGCTACCTGGCCATGCTGGCCGTGGACGCCCGGGAGCGGCTGCGGCTGTGGGGGCGGCTGGTCACCGTGTGGCACCGCGGCCAGGACCCCGCGGCCGTGCCGCGAGGTACCCCGAACACTAAGGAGCTCGCCGCGGCAGGCCGCCGGATCGGGGTGGCGGCCGTGGTGATCGCCCTCTTCGTCCCGTTGCTGGTGCCGGGGCTGCGCAATCACAAGCTCTTCTCCGGCGGGGGCGGCGCTGGCGGCGAGCTGGTCACGCTGCCCAACCCGCTGGTGCAGATGAACAACGAACTGCGCCAGAAGACGCCCGTGCACGTGCTCACCTACCGGACGGCTGATCCGAGCCCTCAGTACCTCCAGGTGTACGTGCTGAGCAATCTCACCGCCAGCAGCTGGACGCTGGCCCCCTCCGAGGGCGAGCCGGCTCGCGGCGGGAAGCTGCCGGCCACGCCGGGACTGGGCCGGGGCACCCGGACCTCGGCCGTTAATACCAAGATCACCCTGGCCAAGGGGCTGACCACCGGGCCGCGCACGGCCAGCTTCCTGCCGCTGCCGTACCCGGCCCGCGGCGTCGCCGTGGACGGGGACTGGCGCACGGACCCGCGCACGCTCACCATGTTCTCGGCGGAGAGTCTCTCCGGCCTCAGCTACGCGGTGACCAGCCGCGAGATCTCCCCCAGCCAGCGGCAGCTGGAGCAGTCCGGGGTGATCCCGAACAGCATCGCGAACAACTACCTCAACGTCCCGGAGGCCTTCCTGCGGCTGAGCAAGCTGGCCCAGCGGATCACGCAGGGGCAGACCACGCTCTACGGCGAGGCCGTGCAGCTGCAGCGCTGGTTCACCAACTCCGGGAAGTTCACCTACAGCCTCAACGTGAACGAGCCGAAGACGGCCAAGGCGCTGATCAACTTCCTGACCAAGGACCGGCGGGGTTACTGCCAGCAGTTCGCCTTCGCCATGGCCGTACTGGCCCGGCTGCTCGACATCCCCTCCCGGGTGGCGGTGGGATACACGGAAGGCTCGTCGATCGGGCACGATCGCTGGACTGTCCGGACCAGCGACGCCCACGCGTGGCCGGAACTGTACTTCCAGGGTGCCGGCTGGCTGCGCTTCGAGCCCACCCCTTCCGGGTCCGGCGGGCAGGCCACCGCGGTCCAGCCGGCTTACACCCTGCCGCCGCAGACCGCCGTCCCGGGCGGGACCCAGGGCGTGCCGGCCCCGGTCGCCACGACGCCGCAGGCGGGTGCCACGGCGGGGGACTCCGGGGCGCTGGCCAAGCTCCGCCACCTCGGCGCCCCCGGGACCCCGGGAGGCGCCGGCGCGAGCCATTCGGGACCGATCTGGCTGATCGTCCTGGCCGTGATCGTGGTCCTGCTCCTCACGCCCCGCCTGGCCAGGACGCTGACCCGGCGGCGGCGCTGGTCGCGCGCGGCCGACGACCGGCAGCGGGCCCAGGTGGCGTGGCTGGAACTGCTGGACGACCTGACCGACCACCGGGTCGCCTGGTCGGCCAGCGAGTCGCCACGCGCCCTCGGCACCCGGCTGACCGGGACGTTGCGGCTCAGCCCGGACGCGGCCGCCGCACTGGGCCGGATCGTGCACGCCACGGAACGGGCGCGGTACGCCCGCGACCCAGCGGATTCGGCCACGCTGCGGGCCGACGCCGATGTGGTCCGCCGCGAGGTGGCCGCGGGCTCCGGCCGAGCCGGACGCTGGCGGGCCCGGCTGCTGCCACCCTCGTCATTGCGGCCGGTGCGCGCGGCCGTGCAGCACGCGCTGGACGTGTTCAGCTGGATGGATGTGGCCGCGCACCGGACGGGAGCCTGGTCCCGCCGCGGCCCGCGAGCCGACCGCAAGGCGCGGACGACCTGATCACGGGCTACCC